>DASSHL010000083.1:0-3518 GCA_035692845.1 Gemmatimonadales bacterium | reverse complement strand
GTGAAGATCGCCAATAAGCAGTCGAATACTCGTTAGGCGCACCGGACATAGCATGAGAACATGACCGAATATCGCTTCGATTTGAGCACAGTGCGCTCTCTCGACGACTGGTGGGACCAGTATGCCCACGTCGTCAACGGTAAGCAGGTAGGCCTTTTTGGTCGCAATCGGGATGCCTACCGCGATTCCCTCCGGGGTGGGCCCGGCGCACCCGAAATGCCCTGTCGATTCACATTTACGAATGTTGCGGCTCTCGATCCGCAGTCGCTTCAGAAGAGTACTCGCGAGGAATTGGAGCGAAAGCGAACCAAGGCCCACCCGGCCAATATTGAACATATCGACTCGGAGCTTCGGCTCCTCACGTACGGAATCGGCGAGACATTGTTGAACTGGATCCTTGATCCACCGATCGAGGCGGGAATTGAAGTACTGGTTAAGCCGGGCGCCTAACATGCAAATGCAGCTGGCGGAGGCGGCGGCCTCCGCTGGTAGCACTGATCAGGCTGCGGCCGCCGCCCCGCAGCTGATTTGCGTATCGTTAGGCCGAATGTTTACGAGGCATCATGGACCAGCCTGACTTCGACAGTTGGGTCCGGCGAGTCTTCGATGGCCCGGAGCCGTCCTTCTTCGATCTCTGGGACGACGACGCCGACTGCGAGGCGAACTGGCAGCTTGGTCATGCGACGCGCCTGTTCCGGGCGCCCACATTCCTGTTGGCGGACTTCTCGCCGGAGCGGCTGGCGGCTGGCCTATTCAAGTTGCCCACCTCGTGGCAACTTACCGATCTGCTCTGGGACGCCGAACAGGATTGGGCCGCGCGGGAGGCTTGCATCAATGCGATGTACATCCTGTATCGTGATCTCTTCACGATCACGGCGCTGGATGGGGTCGCCTTCATGTGGTGGGACCTGCTGCGCTACTCGGGGCAAGATGCCGATCCCCGTACGGCGAACGCGATCGTACGTGTCCTGGAGCAGGTCCTGGCTCTGCCCAATGGCGACTGCCAGTGGGCTGCGCTCCATGGCCTCGGCCACCATGGCAATGGTCGCCGCGGCGCCATTATCGACACCTTTCTGGCCAACACCCCGGTGTCCGATGAGCTTCGCGAGTACGCAGTAAAAGCCAAGGCCGGAGATGTACTGTAGTATCGGCCTAACATGCAAATGCAGCTGGCGGAGGCGGCGGCTGATTTGCCTGTCGTTAGTTGACTTTGCTTCCAAATTACTCGCATGAGCATGACTCGACTGGCCCTGACTGTGAAGCGTATGCTCCTATGTCACGTATGGGTCGCGATCCTCCTCGGACCGCTCACGCTCGCCGCTCCCTGCGCCGGGCAGACGGCCTGGCAGCCGGCCCCCGGGTTTACCGAGGTGCCGATATGGCCTGATGCTTCCCCCAATGCGCGGCCACTCGATAAGCCCGAGGTGGCGGGTACCGTGGTCGACAGTGCGGGTCGCCCGCGCCTGGTCGGCGGCAAGCCGTGGGTCTACGTCGACCGGGTTTCCCGACCGACGCTGACGGTCTACTCACCCAGAGCCGGCAACACCGGCGCCGCGGTGGTTGTATTTCCCGGCGGCGGGTACAACGTGCTGGCCATCGACCTCGAGGGCACCGAAGCCTGTGACTGGCTCACCGCCCGAGGCATTACGTGCGTCCTGTTGAAGTATCGGGTGCCGTGCGTAAAGACCGGCCCCTATCGGGATTGTCTTGCGGCGCTGCAGGACGCCCAACGAACCCTGGGGTTAGTACGGCTGCACGCCCAGGAGTGGCATATCGATCCACGGAAGATCGGCGTGCTGGGTTTTTCGGCCGGCGGCCACATGGTGGCCGCCTTGAGCACCCATTTTGCCAAGCGGCTCTATCCAGCCGTGGACTCGGCCGACACGCTGAGTTGCCGCCCCGATTTTGCGGTGGTGCTCTATCCCGGCCATCTGGCGCTCCCCACGCGAGGCTTCGCGCTGAACCCTGATATTCAGGTGACTCGTCAGACGCCGCCGACCTTTCTCCTCCATTCGGAGGACGATCCGACCGATCCGGTGGAGAATTCGCTGGTCTACTACGCGGCGCTCAAGAAAGCGGGAGTGCCGGCTGAACTGCATGTGTACGTCACGGGCGGGCATGCATTCGGGTTACGTCGAACAGCGTCGCCGATTACGGCATGGCCGGCGTTGATGGAGGCGTGGCTCGGCGCACTTGGGGTGATTTCCAGGTAAGCCGTTGCTTGGCGCGTAGAGCATTGACGCCGCCTAACAACCGCATGCAGATGGCAGGGCGCGGCCATCGGTTTGCGTGAGGGCTGGCTTGGCATGCTTGGTCGCGCAGATATCATGCTTGTGGGACACCCAGACTGGAGCCCTACGCCCAGGAGTTCCGTGCACGACTGGCCGCCGTCAGGCCAACAATGAACATTGGTTGCTGACGGGGCCGCCGCCCCGCCGCTGAAGCGCTTCTCGTTAGGTGGCGTCTGGAGGTGCCTATGAAATTCCGACATCACGCACTGCTCTTTGGCATCGCTCTGGTCGGGCTTGGCGGGTGCGGTCCCGGTCCCTTCACCCTCACGAATGACACTAGCCAGACGATCTCGCTGGATGTCGGCCAGGAGTTGGATCTCACGCTTGGGACCGCTGGCCCCGGCGCCTATCAGACGCCAACCATCTCCAGTGATGCGGTCACGTTTCTGGGCGACTCGCTCATCGGTCCCAATTCGCCCGCGGGCCCGCGACAGCTATTCCGGTTCCAAGGCGCTTCGGCAGGAAGCGCCATCATCGTGCTGACACACTCCGGTGGCCAGCCGACGATCACGGACACCGTTGTCGTCCAATGACAACGCCACCTGACATGCAAATGCAGCTGGCGGCGGAAGCGCTTGTCGTCAGGTCGCGCCGAGGATAGTTCTTGTGGGCCTGGACGCACGTCTCGAGACGCTTAGGCGAGACGATGTCCGTCGTCATCAGCGAGGTCCGATGGCTCCCGAGGGTATGGTAAAGGTTGAGCTGCACGGGCCAGAGGGTGAGGTCGAGACCCTCTGGGCTACGCCTGTCGCGCCGGATCAGTACCAACTCGAGAACTCACCTTTCTTCGCGTATGGCGTCTCCTGGCTCGATGTCGTGGAGGCGCACCCGCCCGGCCATGGGGAATTTCCCGTCTTCACCCGGGTCGTCCGGCCGAGTGGGCACCGGACGTTGCGCCTGATCCTGCAGCCGCGTGCCGATGAAGCCGCGGCCAGCCAGGCCGTGCTCGACCGCCTCAACGCACTTGGAGCAAGTTACGAGGGGTACAACTCGGGATACCTGGCGATCGATATACCACCCCGCGTCGCGCTCACATCCATCACGGAGTACCTGACCGCCACCGGCCAGCAGTGGGAATACGTGAATCCGACCTACGAGCAGGTCCATGGGAGTCAGCATCCCGGCTCCGATGTCGACGTCACCTGATCACGGTTCGGAGCAGGCGAGAATTCAGCCAGCGCCAGGCAAGGCCGGAGCCAGCATGCCGGATCCCGCGAATGGCTACGA
>DASSHL010000082.1:0-8883 GCA_035692845.1 Gemmatimonadales bacterium | reverse complement strand
CCGCGGACGAATCGCTCCTCCTGCGGCGGGGCTTCTGGGGCGATGGTCATGGAGTGAATTGGGTGAAGGGTGTGAATCAGGGCTTGGGCTCGAGACTCGGGACGCGGGACTCGGAAGTCAGCGCACGGCCCGTCTCGCGTCCTCCTACCGCGTCTCGCGTCTCGCGTCTCGCGTCTCTGCCGGTAACGACGGCGCACTCCCGCTATCCACGACCTTCACCGCCTCATCCACCACGGCCTGGCCCGCGGCGGCGAGACCCTTCATCACCTTGCTGGCGCCGTCGACGAAGCCCATGGTGCCAGTGATGGCCTTGACCGGCAGCTTGCCGGCCCGCATGGTATCCTCGACCGCGTCGGAGAGCCGCGCGAAGATGCCGGTAGGACGCTGGCGCTCGGCGTACTTGCTCTCCAGAAATTCGACGTAATCGAGCACCTGATAGGCGCGTTCGTCGCTCAGCGTGTCGAGCGCACGCAGGATCCGTTGCTTGAGAAGATCGTTCATCGGGGCCCTCCTGATCCTGCAATCTGGCGGCAAATGCGTCCAGCCGCCAGCGGTTCCGGAGGCTGAAGGCAGCCTTTAGCCCTCATGCCTCGCTTACCAGTTCACCCGGCCCGCCACCCCGCTTCACGCGCGCCGTTGGGCCCAGCAACGCCTTGAGCGCGGGCGGCGCGATGAGCGTCGTAACCATCACCATGAGCGTCACGGCACTGAACAGCGCCGAGTCCAGCACCCCGGCCGCGAGGCCCGTCTGCGCAAAGATCAATCCGACCTCTCCCCGCGGAACCATCCCCACCCCCACCACCAGCTTCCGACCCTTGAACCAGAAGGGCGCAAATCCGGCGGCCACCTTCCCGACTATGGCCGCCACGATGAGCACGCCGCCGATCAGCAGCGTCCGGCCATCGAGAAAACTGCGCACGTCGACCGCGGCGCCCACCGCCACGAAGAAGATCGGGACGAAGAAATGGCCCAGCCGCACCACGCTGCGCTCGATCGGCTTGGCGTGCTCGGTCGGCGCGAACACCAGCCCCGCCGTGAACGCACCGATGATCAGCGCCGATCCCACGGCATCCGCGAGGGTGGCCAGCAGGAAGGCGACGACCAGCCCCATCACGCCGAGGGTCTGCTCGCTTCCCAGCCGGCCGAGGAGGCGAAAGAGCGGCGGCACGATCAGGCGGCCAGCAATGAGGGCGATTGCCACGAAACCGAACGCCGTGAGCGTGGTGACCGACACGCCGGCCACCGAGAGACTCTCTCCAGCCACCAGACGAGCTACCACCGCCAGGATGACGAGCCCGACGATATCATCAATCACCGCGGCGCCCAGCACCACCTGGCTTTCCTCGTCCTGCAGGCGGCCCAGGTCGTTCAGCACTCGCGCCGTGATGCCCACCGACGTCGCGGTGAGCGCAGCGGCGGCTACCAGTGCCGGCAAAGGGCCCATGCCCAGCACCCGTTCCGCCGCGAGCCCCAGCCCGAACGGCAGCGCCACACCGACGAGTGCCACGGTGGTCGCGGTGCCGCCCAGCGAGAGCAGCCGCTTGAGATCGGTCTCCAGCCCTATCTCGAACAGCAGGATCACCACGCCGATCTCCGACATGATGTGCACGATCGGCAGGCCCGGGTCCACCACGCTGAGCACTGACGGCCCGAGCACGACCCCGGCAAGGAGCTCGCCGAGCACCGCCGGCTGGCCCACGCGCTCGGCGAGCTCGCCGCAGAGCTTGGCGCCCGCCAGCAGTCCCGCCAGCATCAGCAGGATCTGGGGCACCGACACGGCGCCGTCGCTCAGGGCGGCAACCAGGTGCATGCCTAGCGGGATGCTTCGGGGGCGATGATCGAGACGAGCTCGACGACCGGCGTGGAAAGGAAGCGGCTTCGGGCCGCGCGGACCTTGGCCCTGATGGTGAGCTCGGCCAGCGCCGGCAATGCGGCGACTCTTACGGAATCGTCATGGGAGAGCATTACGTAGACGAAGCCGGGCTCCGGCAGCGGACCGCGCGCCAGCATGTAGGGCTGCCCCGGCGGCATTTCCGGCCGAAGTTCATCAGCGCTGGCGGTCGAGATATACTGGACCCGCCACTCGACTTGCTTGCCCACAAACCGATCGGGATTGGCGCGCACTTCGGCCGCGGTCACGCCTTGCGCCGCGCTGTCAGAGGCCACCAGGTCATCGGTCCGGACCCATGCTTCCAGCTGGACGCGCGACCAGGATCCGGCACTGCTCAGCACCCGCACGGGCGCCCCAGCGCGGAGGGTACCGGCCTGTCCGGCATCGGGCGACGTCAGCAGCGCCGTGTTCCGCGCCGCAGCCATCGGGCGGCCACTTTCCTGCGCCGCAGGCTGGGGCGGTGCGGAGGAGGTCGTAACCGGCCCGCCACTTGGTGCCTGCTGGTAGGCCTGGGCCTTTTCCGGCGCTGGCCCCTTCGACGCCACCGCCTTCGTCGCTACCACGGCATCGGCTGGCACCCACACTGTCCGCTCCACCCGGGTCCAGCTCCCCCGCGTCTCGAGCCGGTTGAGGAGCATCCCTTCCTCCAGCTGCGCCAGCTCGGTCCCCGATGGCGCCGAGCGAAGCCGGACGTTCTTGGCAGTCACGACCACGTCGAAGCCGTCGCGCGCCTCGCGCTTGAGCAGCGAGGAGGAAACCCAGCCCCTGAGGCGCACCTGTCGCCAACCGCTCCGGCGCCCCGTGACGGCGAGGTCGGTGGCTATGGTGGTGCGGGCCAGCAGGGTACCGCTCGGCGCCTTCCGGATTTCGGTGGCGCGAACGCGGGCCGTACCCTGGGCCGCAAGCGGCGCGGCCCCGAGGAGCAGCGCCAGCGCGCAGGCTGGTAGGTGGCGGAGTGCGAAACTAGATTGCGGCGCGTTGATCATCGTTTGTGATTGTAATTCCCCGGAGAATCATGTCCAAATCGCGGGCCCCTGTGGCGTTGATCGTGCTCGATGGCTGGGGTTACCGGCCTGAGCGCGAGGGTAACGCCATCGAGCTCGCCCGCACGCCCGTCTGGCACCAGCTCTGGGAAAGCTCTCCGCGAACCCTGCTGGATGCGAGTGGGCTGGCAGTGGGGCTCCCCGCGGGCCAGATGGGCAACAGCGAGGTAGGACACCTGAATCTGGGCGCCGGCCGGGTAGTGCCCCAGGACATCGTCCGCATATCGCAGAGCATTGCTGACGGCAGCTTCTTCCGGCTGGAACCCTTTCTCGCGCTTGGCGACCATCTCCACCGCACTGGCGGCACCCTGCATCTCGTCGGCCTGCTGGGACCAGGCGGTGTGCATGCCCTTGATACGCACCTGCTGGCCTGCATTGAGCTGGGCATTCGCCTCGGCGCGCCGAGGATTGCCATCCAGGGCTTTCTCGACGGCCGTGACACGCTCCCGGCCATTGGCGCTGATGTCGTGCAGCGGCTGCTCGATGAGATGAAGCGAATCGCCGGGTCGCGAGCAGTGCTGGCATCACTCTGCGGCCGCTACTACGCGATGGATCGCGACAAGCGCTGGGATCGCACCCGGCTGGCCTATGATGCGCTGGTGAACGGCCAGGGTCGCATGGCCACCGATGCCGTGCGCGCCGTTCAGGAAAGCTACGAGCAGGGCATCACCGACGAATTCGTCAAGCCGATCGTCATGCAGGGCGATGACGGCAATGCCGTCTGCCCGATGCGTGATGGCGACGCGATGCTGTGCTTCAATTTCCGCAGTGACCGGATGCGCCAGATCGTTGCGGCGCTCATGATCGAAGGATTCAGCGGCTTTCCCGTCCCGGATCGGCCGGCGCTCGTAGCGGTCACCATGACGCAGTACAACCAGGCCTTTCCGATTCCGCAGGCCTTTCCGCCCTTCAGCATGGCACGCATCATGGCGGAAGTCCTTGCCGACCATGGCTGCACCCAGCTCCGCACCGCCGAAACCGAGAAGTATCCGCACGTGACGTACTTCTTCAACGGCGGCTACGAGACGCCCTACAAGGGTGAGGAGCGGATCCTGGTCCCATCGCCCAAGGTGGCAACATACGATCTCCAGCCGGAGATGAGTGCGGCAGGGGTCGCTGACACGCTCTGCCATGCGCTGGAGCACAAGACCCACGACTTCATGCTTTGCAACTTTGCCAACGCCGACATGGTAGGGCACACAGGGGTGATGCCGGCCGTCATCGCGGCGGTCGAGACGATCGATGGGTGCCTGGGCCGGATCCTGGTGAGCGCCGAGAAGGCCGGGGCGTCGCTCTTCATCACGGCGGACCATGGCAACGCAGAGATGATGATCGACCCGGGCACGGGCGGGCCACATACTGCCCACACGACGGACCCCGTACCTTTCGTGTCGGTCCGCGGCGGCGCCGGGCGGCTCCGCAGCGGCGGCGCGCTGGGCGACGTGGCACCGACGATTCTCAACTTGATGGGTCTCGAACCATCTCCCGAAATGACGGGCCGCGACCTCCGCGAGGGCTGATGCGCGCACTTCCTGTTTCGTTGTTCCTGCTCGCCGCGACGGCTGCAGCGGCTTCTGCCCAGGTCGGCCATCCGCCGGACCGGAGCCCGTACCGCGACATCCTGCCGGGGCACACGATCCTGCCGTTCGTCGGCTTCATAGGCGGTAGCGGCGGGCCGCTTGGCGTCGGGCCGCATCATGGCATGATCTACGGCGGGCGGTACGATGTGCGATCCAGCCAGACCATGGAGCTGGGCCTCTCGGTGGCGCATGGCACCCTGGACCGGCTGATCGTGAATCCCTTCGTGAAGCTGGCCAACCGGACCACCGGGCCGGTGGACCAGAAGGTGACGTTCGCCGACCTCACGATCCAGCTGAACCTCACCGGTGGCAAGACCTGGAACGGTTTCGCGCCTTTCGTCTCGCTGAGCGGCGGCATGGCGTTCGCCGGCGACACGCCGGCGGACACGAGCGGTTACCGGTTTGGCAACAAGTTCTATGTCGCTCCCGCGATCGGCACCCGCGTCTTTGTGACCAGCCATCTGCTTGTGCGCGCCGACGTGCGCGGTGCCTTCTGGAAGCTGACCTACCCGAGCAGCTACGCGGCGGAGCCGGTCGAGGAACCGGGCACCGAGCAATCCAATGCGGTGCGGCCCGATGGCGACTTGAGCGACTGGGAGCTGACGCCCTGGCTGCAGGTCGGGGTCGGATATCTCATCCGGTGGTGAGCGATGGACTCTGGCAGCACGCCCTTCCGCCCTGAGAAGCGCGGCGGCCGGCTCAGCGACGAGGCGGTCGTCGAGGAGGTACCGGTCTGGCTGGAAGTGAACGGGCGACCCGCCGTCACCTGGATGTGCACGCCGGACCTGCTGGAAGAGCTCGCGGTCGGGTGGCTGCATGGCGAGGGATACATCCGCTCCGCCGCCGACGTGCAGCTGCGGCCCTGCGCCAGCGATCTCGGATTCTGGGCCACGGTCGCCCCCGGGTTGGTCGATGCGGTGCTGGGCGAGCAGCGCCGCCCCGTGCTCGCATCCGGTTGCGGCGCCGTCTCCACCTTCCTCGCCGATCCCTCCACGGTGGCCGCGCAGCCGTCGCGCGGGGATCCGCCTTCCGCTGACGTCCTGCGGCTGCGTTTCAAGGAGCTCTTTCAGCGCGGCGAGCGATACCGTGAGACTGGCGGAATCCACGCGGCCGCGCTGACCGACTCCGACTCGCTCTTTGCACACGCTGAGGACATCGGCCGGCACAACGCGGTGGACAAGGCCATCGGATCGGCGCTGCTCGCGCACCAGCCGATCGCAGGGCTGGGCCTCCTCGTGACGGGACGCATTTCCGCCGAGCTGGCCTACAAGGCGTCGCGCGCGGCCCTGTCGTGGGTGGCGACTCCATCGGTCCCGTCGACTCTTGCGGTGGAAATTGCGCGACGCTCGGGCATGGTCCTGGTCGGGCGCGCCGTCAGTGCCACTCCGCGCTGGCACCCGCATGGAGCCTCATGACTCTCTCCGATGAGGAACTGCGGCGCATCTTCGCGGGCGCGCGCCGCATCGCGGTCGTTGGGCTGGGCGACAATCCTGCGCGGCCTGCCTATGGTGTCGCGCGCTACCTGCAGAAACAGGGCTACCGGATTGCGCCAATCCATCCGCGGGACCACGAAACCCTGGGCGAACGCGTGTATCGTTCGCTGGAGGACGCCGCCGCCGACGGACCGGTCGACATCGTGGATGTTTTCCGTCGCTCGGATGCGATCCCGGAGCTGGTCGCACCGTGTGTGGCCATTCGTCCCCGTGTCGTCTGGCTACAGGTAGGTGTGCGCAATGATATCGCGGCGGACGCACTGAACGCTGCCGGTATCCCGGTCGTGCAGAATCGCTGTCTGGCCGTGGAACATCACCGACTGGCGGGAACCCCATGAAGAGTCCGGCCCTGCTGCTGGCAATCACCCTGTCCCTGCCTGCCATCGCCGCAGGGCAGACACGCGATCAGGCCCGCCTCATCATCAACGTCTCCGCGGGTTACGTGGGCGGCCGGTCGTTCTGGCAGGTGCGCGGACAGCCACTGTACGACAACCTCGCCGGCCAGACCGTGGTGGACACGCTCACCATCTCCCGCCGCATCCGCAACAGCTTCAGTGTCGGGGCGCGCGGCATCTATTTCCACAACGATCACCTTGGATTTTTCGGTGAGGCGTTCCTGCTCGGCCTGGGGTTCGAGGATACCTGCGGGCGCACCTTCGCCACCTCCTCGGTGCGGAACGCCGAAACGTGCAGCTCGATCGACCAGTCCGAAACCGCTTCGTCGGCCGTCCAGATCGCGGGCGGCGCCATGTACCGCTTTGCGAGCCGCAAGGCCGTGTCGCCCTACCTGCGCGGCAGTCTCGGCTTCGTCCTCTCCAGCAGGAGCACAACCCTGACCAGCGGCACCTTCAACAGTGCCGGCGAGGGGAGTGAGCGGGTCGAGGTCAACATCTTCCCCGATGAAGGCGGCTCCAAGTTTTATCTCGCCGGTGGACTGGGGGCCGGGTTCACGGCTCAGCTCGCGCCGAGCTACCAGATTCGCTGGGAGGTGCGCGACAACATGGTGCGTCTCCCCACCGTCGCCGGCCCCACCGCGCAGGACGGCACCCCGCCCATGCTCGAGCACCGGATCAAGCACCTCCTGTCGATTGAGGTCGGCTTCGACGTGGTTTTGGAGCGGCGGCATGGGAGACGGTACTAGGACGCGGGACTCGGGACGCTGGACGCGGGACGTGGCGTGAGCTCACCGCTTGACCCCCAACGCGCACCGCGTCCAGCGTCTCGCGTCCCGCGTCCAGTCAACGGCGCCATTCTCGCCGGCGGTGCGGCGTCGCGTTTCGGTGGCCGGCCCAAGGGGCTCGAGCTGGTTGGCGGTGAACGGGTCGTGGACCGGCTTGCCGGAGTCATGCGGGAAGCGCTGGGCCAGCCGCCGGTGCTGATCGCCAACGATCCCGATGCGGCCAGCTGGGGCACCGGCCTCCGGATCGAGGGTGATGTGCTGCCGGGATATGGCGCGCTCGGCGGGATCCACGCCGCCGTGGCGCGGGCCCCGGCACCGGTGGTCGCCGTCGCGTGGGACATGCCGTTCATCAACGTGAGGTTGCTAGCACTGCTCGCCAACGCGCTCGTGAGCGGCATCGACGCGGTGCTCCCGGCCAGCGGCGGCCGGCGCGGAATGGAGCCGCTCTGCGCCGCGTACGGGCCCGCGTGTGAGCCAGCCATCCGCCGCGCCCTCGAGCGTGGCGACCGCCGCGCCATCTCTTTCCACGATGACGTCAATGTCGCGGTCCTGCCGCTCGAACAGGTGGCGTCTGCCGGTACCCCCGAACTGCTCTTCTTCAACATCAACACGGCCGAGGACCTGGCCCAGGCGGAACGTCAGTGGCAGCGCGCCTCCTCTGCATCGTAGGCCGGAAGAACGCCGGCAAAACCACGCTCACCGTGGTGCTCTGCCAGGCGCTGGCCCGCATGGGACGGCGGGTGATGACACTGAAGCACGGGCACCATCCGGCGCTGGTCGATCGTGAAGGAACCGACACCTGGCGCCACTTTCACGAGGGTGGCGCGGAGCGGACGCTGATTGCCTCGCCGGAGTACCGCGTGCTCTTCGAGCGCGCGGCCGACGACTATGATCCCGTGGGCCTCGCGCGGCGCTACATGCATGAGGCCGATATCGTGCTCGCCGAAGGCTTCTCCAGAACCTCCCTGCCCCGGATCGAAGTCTGGCGCAAGGGCCTCGCCTCCGCGCCACTCTTCACGACCCACGAGACACCCTCGCTCTGGCTGGGCGTGGCGACTGATGACCCCACACTGCGAGCGCCCTGCCCCATCTTCGATCTGGCCGATGCAGAGTGGGCCCTCCATGCGGCCGAAGCTGCGTGGGCTGGCGCCGTGGAGCTCACGCCATGAGCGAGACCATGCTCTCCGCCCGCGAGGCGGCGATGCTCATCCTCCGGCACATCGAACCACAGCCCGAACTTCGGGTGCCGCTCGATGATGCGCTGGACTCGGTCCTGGCCCAGGACATCGTCAGCCCGATCAACATTCCGTACTACACCAACTCGGCGATGGACGGCTATGCCACTCGCGCCGACGACGTCCGGGGGGCCAGCGCCGAGCATCCGGTGCGGCTCCGCGTCGTGGAGCAGATACCGGCTGGCGCGTTCCCCGCACGGGCCATCGAGCCGGGTGAGTGTGCCCGGATCTTCACCGGTGCACCACTTCCTGACGGCGCTGATGGCGTCATCCGGCAGGAGGACACCGACGAGGGAACGGATGTCGTCACGATTTCGAAGGATCGAGACGCTGGCATCAACTTCCGGCTGGCAGGCGAGGACATCCGGGCCGGCGAGACCGTCCTTCGCGTGGGGCACTGGATCGGGGCAGCGGAACTGGGCGTGCTCGCGTCGCTCGCTGTCGCGCATCCCCTGGTGTAC
>DASSHL010000081.1:0-3209 GCA_035692845.1 Gemmatimonadales bacterium | reverse complement strand
CCCCGGATGTACCCCTCCGCCCTCAGCTGCTCAAACGCCGACACCACCGTTCCGCGTGAAAGCTGGTATTGCCGGGCGAGATCGCGGGTAGCGGGCAGGCGGAGGCCGGGCCCGAGACGACGATCAAGGATAGCGGTGCGGAGCGCGTCATAGAGCCAGCGGCCGGCTGTGGTGCCGGGCTCCCTCGGCGGGAGGGCGAGCGGAAAGGTGGTGACCTGGCGGGACATGAAAGTGGTCCGGTCAAGATACCATAAATGGCTCTGCTCGACAGGTCCAGTTAGCCTCATATTGCGCCCGTCTCGGACCGGCGGACGGAGCCATGGGCACGGAACTCATTGCGGGGCGCAGGTTGTTGACTCAACTGGGTCGACAGTCAACGGTCAACGGTCAACAACCTCGGCCGAGACTGCTTCGTCGCCTGTTGATCGCGCTCTTCATGCACGCCACGCCGGCCGACGGGGCCTGGGTTGCCGGACGCGGGACGTGAGCGAAAGCGAGCGAGCCACGGCGTCAGAGGGCGCGTCAGTGAGCGGCAGCCCGGATTACCAGCTGAGTCGTTGGAGCGAACTGCAGCGCCCGGCGACGACGTGGCCGCGAGCGATCTGCACGCATCATTCACCTGATACTGCCCCTTCTCAAACCGGAACTCCATCATGACCGCAACAACCACCGAAGCGATGCCTGAACGCCTCCACTACACCAAGACCTCCGCCGGCGCGTACCATGCGATGCTGGGCCTGGAGAAGTATGTGCACGAGTGTGGGCTCGAGGCGCCCCTGATTCACCTGATCAAGATGCGCGCCTCACAGATCAACAAGTGCGCCTATTGCCTGGACATGCACTCGAAGGACCTGCGTGCGATTGGTGAGACCGAGCAGCGGCTCTATACGCTCGAAGCGTGGCGGGAGTGCCCGTGGTTCACCGACCGCGAGCGCGCCGCGCTGGCCTGGACGGAAGCGGTGACGCTCATTGCCGACGGACAGGCGCCGGACGAGGTCTACGAAGAGGTGAAAACCCACTTCACCGAGAAGGAGCTGGCCGACCTCACCGTCGCGATCGCGACGATCAATGTGTGGAACCGGCTCTCGATCGCGGGGCGGAGCACGCCGGGAACCTATGAAGTCAGGGGTTAGGGGGCAGGGACCAGGGGTTAGGGCGGACGGACGGGCGCTCGTCTCTCGACCCTAACCCCTGGTCCCCATCCCCTCTCTCTTCTACTTCAGGAACAGCAGCTCTCGATACGTCGGCAGCGGCCAGAGGTCTGACGCGACGTTGGCCTCGAGCTGGTCGGCCACGGCGCGGAGCCCGTCCATGGCGGGCTTCACTTTCCGCGCGATGTGGGTGGCGTGCTCGGCCGGATCGCCACCATCATGAACCAGCGTCCGTTCCAGCTTGCCGATGGCGGCGCGCAGCGAAGCCACCTGTCTCACGAAGGCCTCCAGCGCTGCGTGCTCCTCATCGCAGGCGACGTCCGCGGCCAGGGTTGCGCCCACCGCTTCGGCCATCAGCGCCTGGTGCTGCAGCGCCGCCGGCACGATCATGGAGCGCGCCAGCGCCACCATCGTCTCCGCTTCGATGGTCATCTGCTTCACGTACTTCTCCACCGCGATATGCCAGCGGCTTTCCACTTCCGGCTTGGAGAGCACATCGTACTTCTGGAATAGCGCCACCGTCTTGGGCGCCTTGAGCACCGGGAACGCTGCCACCGAATCCTTGAGCGTGGGCAGGCCGCGCTTCTCTGCTTCCTTGTGCCACTTCTCCGAATAGCCGTCGCCGTCGAAGATCACCCGCTTGTGGCTCTTGAGCACCTTCTTGAGCACGCCAATCACCGCTTCCTGCTGCCTGGTGGCGCTGGGCCGCTTGCCCGCCGCGCGCTCGAGTTCGCTGGCCACCCAGTCCAGCGACTCGGCGACGATCGTGTTCAGCACCGTGGCCGGCCAGGCGATGCTCTGCGACGAACCCACCGCGCGGAATTCGAACTTGTTGCCGGTGAATGCGAACGGTGAGGTCCGGTTGCGGTCGCCCGAGTGGCGGGGCAGCTGCGGCAGGGTGCGGGCGCCAAGCTGGATGGTGCCGCCCTGGATGGTGCGCTTGGGCAGGCCCTTCTCCACCTGCTCCAGGATGTCGCGCAGCATGTCGCCGAGAAAGATGGAGATGATGGCCGGCGGGGCTTCGTTGGCGCCAAGCCGGTGATCGTTGGCGGCGGAGGCAATGGTGGCGCGAAGCAGGTCAGCGTGGAGGTCCACCGCGCGGATCATGGCGCAGAGGAAGACCAGGAACTGCATGTTGGTGTGCGCCGCGTCCTGCGGATCGAGCAGGTTGACGCCGGTGTCGGTCGAGATGGACCAGTTCACGTGCTTGCCCGAACCGTTGACGCCCGCAAATGGCTTCTCGTGCAGCAGCGCGGTGAGGCCGTGCCGAGCTGCGACGCGCTTGATGGTCTCCATGAGTACCATCTGGTGATCTGATGCCACGTGTGCCGTCTCGAACAGCGGCGCGATCTCGTACTGGCCTGGCGCCACTTCGTTGTGACGGGTCTTGACCGGTACGCCCATGCGGTAGAGATCGGTCTCGACATCGGCCATGAAGGCGAGGACACGCTGGGGAATGGTGCCGAAGTAGTGATCCTCGAGCTGCTGCCCCTTGGGCGGCTTGGCGCCAAAGAGCGTGCGCTCGCAGGTGACGAGATCGGGCCGGTCAAAGAAGAGATCGCGATCGACCAGGAAGTACTCCTGTTCGGGGCCGATGGTCGTGAGCACCCGCTTGACGCCGGCATCAGTGCCGAAGAAGCGCAGCACCCGGAGCGCCTGCTTCGAGAGCGCTTCCATGGAGCGATGGAGCGGCAGCTTGGTGTCGAGCGCCTCGCCGTTCCAGCTGACGAAGGCGGTGGGAATGCAGAGCGTCACGGTCTTCTCGCCCCGCATGAGGAACGCGGGACTGGTGGGGTCCCACGCCGTATAGCCCCGCGCCTCGAAGGTGGCGCGAAGCCCGCCACTCGGGAAGCTCGATGCGTCGGGTTCGCCCTGCACCAGCTCCGCGCCCGAGAAGTTGAACATCATGCCGCCATTGCCGTCGGAGGCCACCAGGGAATCGTGCTTTTCCGCCGTGAGCCCGGTCAGGGGCTGGAACCAGTGGGTGTAATGGGTGGCGCCGTTCTCGATGGCCCAGTCCTTCATGCTGGCGGCCACGACATCGGCCACCTGGGGGTC
>DASSHL010000080.1:0-4502 GCA_035692845.1 Gemmatimonadales bacterium | reverse complement strand
CTACCACGTGCGGCTTTGCCTCCGGCGCTCGTTCACTCGCGACGACTGGGTGCGGGAGACCGTGGGCCGGCTCGATGGCGTGACCCAGGACGGCGGCCCCGGCTGTTTTGCCTACACCACCGATTCAGCGGAAGCGGTCGGGAACCTGCTGAATGAGATCGAGTGGACGGTCTTGAAGCCGTAGCAGGCGGGAAGACTTGGATCCCGCCTTCCGCGTCCCCTACCGTTCCACCCGGTACCGCACCGCCATCCCTTCCTCGTTGTGGAAGGAGACATGGCAGTGGAAGAGCCAGGTGCCGACATCGTCGGGCACCATGTCGGCGGTCACCATCTGCATCGGCAGCAGGGCCGTGACATCGGTGCGCATGCCGTTGATCACCACCGTGTTGCCGTGCCAGTGGGGTGAGTGGAAGTCGAAGTCGTTGGTCGACGCCATGAGGTACCAGCGCACATGCTGGCCCTTTCGCACCGTCAGGTCGGCGAGCGGCATGCTGCCGTGCACGAACCCGTTGATGGTGAACTTGACGAACCAGGGGTAGATGTCCTGGGGAAGGGACGGATTCGTCTTCGGCCCAAGCTTGAGCAGTGAATCAGGCGACGGCCCGAAATTGGCATTCTTGAGCCAGCTGTCCAGCTCCTCCACTTGCATGAATGACGCGACGATCTCGCGATCCACATCATTGGGCGAGCCGTCGGGCCGAGCCTTGTCCCGCGCCGTGATGATCATCGGGCCGAAGAGGCCGGTGTTGATGTCCCTCACCTCGTCCACGTGCGAGTGGTACATCCACATCACCGAGCTGCCTTCCATCGGACCGGGCCCGGCGCGCTCCGGCACCTGCCACACGTAGACATGTGTGCTACCGGGCGGGACGCCGTCGTCGGCCTTGTCGGCGCCACTGGTGCCGTCGTTGTAGGGCACACCCTCCGAACTCTTGTCATACAGCACGCCGTGCGGGTGCACGCTGTAGGGTCGGTCCCCGTTGTTGCGGAAGACCACCCGGATCGTGTCGCCCACCACCCCCCGGATCAGCGGCCCGAGGAAGCCGAGGTGCGCCCACTCGGGAGGCCTCGGCTTGAGCGTCTTGAAGGTGCTGTCGGTGTATTCCCGGTAGAGCAGTTTCTGGTACACGGTGGACATCGGGCGCGGCGGTCCGCCTCCGAAGAAGGCGGTGTCGACGTAGGCCGCGCCGACAATCTCGTCTCGCCCCCCGGGAACGTAGTCCCAGGCCACCGGATCGGCCGCGATGAAATAGGTGCGGGTGCGCGCAGCAACCACGGTCGACGGCGGGCCCCCAGCCGGGGCCGATGCCAGCGTGAGCAGCAGGAGGCCGGGAAGCGCTGCTCGAAACGACGGGGTCATGGCTCATTCCTGCGTATCATGGTCCTTGTCCCTGAAAAATTTGCGCTCGTGATGACACTGCCGGTGGCATCGATCCCTGACTTGGCATCGCGCCAAGATGAGAACGACCCGTCGCCTGGGCGTTTGTTGCCGCGCGACGGGCCGAATCGTACATTCGGACCGTCATGATCGAGCTCACCCTGCTGGGACTTCACGCTCTCCGCAGCCCGGATGGACGGGACCTCAGTTCGCTCCCGGCGCAGCCCAAGCGGTTCGCCCTCCTGGCATATCTGGCAGTCGGCGGCGCCGGTTATCACCGCCGCGACAGCCTGGCAGCGATGTTCTGGCCTGACCTGGACCAGTTTGCCGCCCGGCGCGCCCTCCGCAACACGCTCTACCACCTGCGGGAGGCCCTCGGTGATGGTGTCATCATCTCGCAAGGCGATGACGCGGTCGCCATTGACCCGGCGTTGCTCACCTGTGACGTGATCGAGCTTGGCAGGGCCGTGGAGTCGGCCCGGTATGAAGCCGCAGTGGATGGTTACCGGGGTGAGTTGCTGGCCGGGGTCCATTTTGCCAATGCCGGCGAGGCATTTGAGGAATGGCTGTCCCGGGAGCGCCTGCGGGTCGCGGCACTGGTCATGCGCGCGCTCGAGGCGCTGGCCGACCGCGAGCAGCGCGCCGGAAACCTTGCCGCCGCCGCCCACTGGGCCCAGCGCGCCTGCGCCATGGCTCCCGACGACGAACGCTGGCTCCGGCGCGGGATGTCGCTCCTGGATGAGAGCAGCAATACCGGCGACGCCCTGCGGCTGTACGAGACCTACGCGCGGCGCCTGGCCACCGAATTCGATGCCCGGCCGAGCGCCGAGACCGAGGCGCTGGTGGCGCGGATCCGAAGCGGCAATTCGAAGGTGCCCGCGCCGCCCGATTCTGCTCTGCGGGTGCCCGCGCCGACGGCCTCGGCGCAACCTGCGCCGGTTCCCGTCAGGCACCGGCGTCGCACGGCGATGCTGGTATCGCTGACCGGCGTGCTCGCCATCATCAGCGCCGTGGTGTTCCACACCATCCGACGGGATCGCACCGACAGGATCACGCCACGAACGCGTGTGCTGGTGGCCGTGTTCGATAATCGCACCGGCGATTCAGCACTCAAGTCGCTCGGCCGGATGGCACAGGACTGGTTGGCGCAGGGCTTGACGCGCATCGAGCGCGTGGACCTAGTGGACCCTCGTGCCGTCTTCGTGCAGAGTCGATCCGTGGCGGGCGACGTCGTGGACCCGCTCACGCTGGCCCGCCGCACGGGCGCGGCGATGGCGGTCTCGGGCAGCTACTACCGCAGCGGCGACACGCTCCTGCTGCAGGCCACGCTCACGGACGTCCGGACTGGTCGCATGGTCCGGGTGGTGGGGCCAATTCTATCCAATGTGGCCGCACCGGTCGCCGCGCTCGATGAACTTCGGTCGAGAGTAATGACTGCGCTGGCATCCGTTATTGACGCACATGCCACCCAGGATCTGGTGGCGGCCGACGCTCCCACGTTCGATGCCTATCAGGCGTATGTGCAAGGGTGGGATGCCTTCTGGCACGGTGATGGCAGGCGCGCCGAGACCCTGTTCGTGCAGGCGGCGCATCGCGACACCGCGTTCACCGCCGCCGCAATGGCGGCGGCGGTCGCCGCCGCCAACAGCAACGATTGTCCGGTGGTGGATTCACTCACCCGTGCGCTCGACGCTCGCTCGCGACCGCTCGGTCGCGTGGACCAACTCTCGCTGCAGATCGCCAATGCCCGCTGCCATGGCCGGAATGACGAGATGCTGCGCCTGACGCTGGAGCGCGCCGACCTCGAGCCCGGCAACGCGGCCGATCAGATGGCCGCCGCCGCCGCCGCACTTTGGGCCAATCGCCTGCAGCGGGCGCTGGCACTATTTCGCCGCGTGAATCCCGCCACTGACCTCGAATGGAACACCGACACGACGCACGTAGCCTACTGGGGAGGGGTCACGGACGCACTGCACGGGTTGGGACGCCACCGCGAGGAGCTGGCCGAGGCCGAACGCCTTTCGAGCGGCGCGCCGCTGACCCGGATCTCGCTGCGCGCGTCGGCGCTGGCCGCGCTGTCACGCCCGACGGCGGCGCTGGTACTGCTTGACAGCGCGATGGAGTTGCCGGTCGAGACAGCGAGTGACCTTGGGCTTGCGCCCTACACCGATGGACGCCCGCAGTACACGATGACGCCGGCCTGGATCGCAAACGGGGTTTCCCGTGAGCTGGCGGTGCACGGCGACACGGTTGCATCGCGCCAGGCGGCCATACGCGCCGTGGCCTGGTATCGGCGCCGCCCCGCCGAGGAGCGCGCGACCTTCGAGGAGCGCCTGGTAGCAGCGTGGTCACTCGAGATGATGGGCGACTTTGCGGAAGCGGAGCGCATTGCGCGCCAACTGGTGGCGGAGGATTCAACCAACGTGGATTCCCGAGGCGAGCTCGCTGGCCTGGCCGCCGAACAGGGCGACACCGTGCTCGCGGATTCGCTGGACCACTGGCTCGCCGCACAGCCGGTCGCGCGGGTTGGCTGGGCCGCCAGCGATTACCGGGCGCGCCTCGCAGCGCTGCTCGGCCGGCCCGACAGTGCCATGGCGCGTTTGCGCGACGCGTTCGACGAGGGAATCTGGCCCCGGTGGCTGCACCAGGAGCCGGCGCTCAACGTACTTCGGTCACGCCCCGACTTCGTGGCGCTCACGGCGCCCCGGAACTGAAGCCAGGGCGGTCAAGACGGGCAGGACGGACAGCTTGTCACCCTGGATCACCCGCCCATCTCGCCCATCCTGCCCATCCTGCATCACCTCGCCAGCCAGTAACTCACCTTCACCAGGAACGTATTGTTGGCCCGCTGGTCGAAGAGGTCGCCGAAGTTGCCGCCGAAGGATTTATTCCCTTCCAGCGCCAGCGATTTCTCCCGTCCCTGGCTCCAGACCAGGAACAGCGTCGAGCCCGCGCGGTATTCCCAGCGGAACACCACGTTGGAGCGGAACTGCTGGAAGTTGAACCCGCCCGGGTCAGCACTCACAGCCGGATCATCGTACGGCTGGTAACGCTCGTCGTAGTCGTGCGCCCGCGGATCGTCCAGTTCCCGCACATTCGAGTATGTACCCTTCGAGACAAACGG
>DASSHL010000079.1:0-2605 GCA_035692845.1 Gemmatimonadales bacterium | reverse complement strand
CGGCGGCGCCCGCGATCATCGCCACGAACACCGGTACCAGCGACACTTCATCCGCGGCGGCCTGATAGAAGAGCTCGACCCGGCTCAGGTTGTAGAGCCGGGCAGGCGTGAGGCCGGTTTCTTCCAGCAGCTCGCGCCGGGCGGCGGCGGCGGGCCGTTCGTCGCCCTCGATGTGGCCGTGCACCGCCTCGAAGGACCCCGGGCACCGCCCGCCCGGCGCGCGCCGCAGCACCAGGAGCTGCAGCACGGCTTCCCTGATCCGCACCGGGTACACATCAACCAGCGAGACCCGGACAGCGGTCACGGCATCAGTGCCGGCGGCGCGTGAGCATGGCATCGAGCCGGGCGGCCAGCGCCCGCGGCCGGAACGGCTTGGTGAGGAAATCGTCGGCCCCGAGCTCGAAGACACGCACTTCGTTGTCCTCGTCTCCCTTGGCGGTGAGGACCAGCACCGGAAGGCGCATTGTGGCGGGACGGGAACGCAGCTGCTGCAGCACGCTGTAGCCGTCGAGCCCCGGGAGATTGAGGTCCAGCACCACAACGTCGGGCGCCACCCGATCCACCTGGTCAAGCGCCTGCACACCGTCGGGCGCTTCCGCCACGCGAAATCCTTCGCGCTCGAGCAGGTCGCGCACCACCTTGCGGAGACCGTCTTCGTCTTCAACCAGCAGCACCGTCCCCTTGGATCCCGCGGCGGCGGCGACCGGCGGGGGCAGCTCCACATCCGGCAGCAATTCGAAGCTGAGCGATTCCTCGGCGGCCGGCACAGTCGCCGAGGCCGACGCTGACGCGCCCTGGCGGGACGCCTGGGCCGCGCCGTGCCTCGCGGGGGAGGACCGGCGCTCCATCGGCACATCAGTCACCCGCAGCAACTCATCCACCGACGAATGGCCGGCCAGCACATGGCGCAAGCCACTCTCGAAGAGCGAGCGCATGCCATTGCGGCGTCCTTCGTCGGCCAGCACCGCCGCCGTGGCGCCGTCGCCGATCAGGCGCTCCAGCTCCGGCGTCAGCACCAGCGCTTCGACGATGGCGAAGCGCCCCCGGTAACCGGTGGAGGCGCACTCGGTGCATCCGACTGCGGTGTAGAGCTTGGCGCCGGCCGGAATCCAGGGCTGCAGCTTGGCCGGGACGGCGGCAGTCTCTTCGGTGCGGCAGGCCGGGCAAAGCCGGCGCATGAGCCGCTGTGCCACGATGCCGCGCAGGGCGGAGCCGAGCTTGTAGGCCTCGATTCCCATGTCCACGAGCCGCGTCACCGAATTGGCGGCGTCGTTGGTGTGGAGTGTCGAGAGCACCAGGTGCCCGGTGAGCGATGCCTGCACCGCGACTTGCGCAGTCTCGGCATCGCGAATTTCGCCCACCAGCACGACGTCGGGGTCTTGCCGGAGGATGGACCGGAGCGCCGATGCAAAGGTGAGACCGGCCTTCTCCTGCACCTGCACCTGCACGATGTTCTCGCCCAGCTTGTACTCGACCGGGTCCTCGACCGTCACGATATTGACGCCCTCGCCTTGCACCAGGCGGAGCGCAGAATAGAGCGTGGTGGTCTTCCCGGAACCGGTCGGACCCGTGACGAGGAGGATTCCTTCCTTGTGGTCCAGCAGGTCCCGGATCACCGCCGATTCGTCGTCGTAGAGGCCCAGTGCCTCGAGCTCGAGAATGACGGCCTTGGTGTTCAGGATGCGGATGACGACCTTTTCACCCGCTGACGACGGCAGTGACGAGACGCGCAAGTCCACCGGGTTGCCGTTCACGAGGACACGGGCGCGCCCGTCCTGCGGCCGGCGCCGGTCGGCAATGTCGAGACCCGACATGATCTTGAGCCGGGAAATCAGGGGCAGCCCGGCGTTGCGCGGCACCTTCATGACCTGGCGCAGGACGCCATCAATGCGATACCGCACCGCCACGCCGCCGTCGATCGGCTCAACGTGGATGTCGCTGGCCCGGCTGGCAATGCCATCCGCCAGCATCATGTCCACCAGCCGTACGATGGGCGCATGACTCGCCTCCTCGGCGGTGGCGCCCACATCCTCATCTTCATCGACGGACTGCACCTCGGCCGATTGGTCGAAACCACCAAGCAGTCGGGCGACAGGATCCTCGCTGGGAAACAGCGTATCGAGGCCTGTCCGAATGCGTGACGGCGACGCCAGGAAGAGCCGGACCTCTCGACCACTCGCGAATGCGAGACCCTTTTCCGCGTCGATGTCGAAGGGATTGGCGGTGCCGACATCGAGATGCGAGTCGGAGACCCGGAACGGCAGCACGCCGAAACGGCGCACCACCTGGGCCGGCACCACGGCCACGGCATCGCTCTCGGCATCGCCGTCGGGCATCACCGGCATCCGGAATCGCTTGGCGACCGCGTCCAGCACCTGCTCATCAGTGAGCAGGCGACGGTGAACCACGCGATCCCAGAGCGAGATGTTGTCGCCGCCTCCCAGCCGCAGTTCCGCAACGACGACGGGGCTGAGCAGGGGCTCGAGGGTGGCTACGAGCCACTCGTCGGTGAATTGCATGTAGTGTCCGTGCTGATCCTGATGAAGTGCCCGGCGGGCACTGTAGTGTAAACGACTCACACCCGGAGTGCGAAACGCGGGTCAAC
>DASSHL010000078.1:0-5815 GCA_035692845.1 Gemmatimonadales bacterium | reverse complement strand
TTACGCCCACCTCGACTCGGGCGCGCTCTACCGTGGCGTGACGCTGGTCGCGCTTCGCGAGGCGGTGCGGCGGGGAGGCGAGATACGTGCGGGCCTGCTGTCCGAGGGACCCGAGGCCATTCTGCGGGCAGCCGAGGACCGTGGACTGGTACTGCATCCAGACGGGCCCGGCTTCGCCGCCTACCTCGAAGGCGATCCGGTCGATGAGGTCATCCGCCTGCCCGAGGTGACCCGCAACGTCAGTGAAGTGAGCGCCGATCCGCAGGTGCGCGAGTGGGTCAATGCGCATCTGCGTGAGCTGGTCCGCGTCGGGCGCGACGTCGTGGTAGACGGGCGCGATATCGGGACCATCGTGTTTCCCCAAGCGAACCTCAAGGTTTTTCTCGTCGCAAGCCCGGAAGTGCGGGCAAGGCGCAGGGTTATGCAGCGCGGTGAAGGTGCCTCCGAAGCGGAAATCAAGCGCGAGGCGGCGCTGCTCGCGGCTCGTGACGCGGCTGACAGCAGCCGGGCCGTCGCCCCGCTGCGCCAAGCTGAACACGCTCGGCTGCTTGATACTTCCGGGTTGACGTTCGCCCAGCAGGTGGAGCGGATTGTGGGGTGGGCGCGGGAAGCGTTGAAGGCTGAAAGCTGAAAGCTGAAAGCCGCTGGTCGCTAGCTTCTGGTCGCTGGTTACCGGCCTCCGCAGCCAGCAGCCAGCGGCCACTTGCCCTAACCCCAATCTCCCCCTAACTTTCCATGCTTCCCCACGAACGCATTTCCGCGTTCGCGGGGCCTTACTCCAGCCCGCGGCCCCACGCCCGCGGTCCGACCTTGAAAGTGGCATTCTCCATGGCGCAATCCCCCGTCCTCGCTGAAAAGACCGACAAGATCACCAGCACCGGTCTCCGCGTCCGCCCCGACCTCTACGACGAAGAATATTCCGACGACGAATACGAACAGCTCCTCTCGATGTACGAGGGGACCATGTCGCAGATCGTCGAAGGCGAGATCGTCAAGTCCAAGGTCCTCCGCGTCACCGATAATGCCGTCATCCTCGATGTCGGCTTCAAGTCCGAGGGCTCGGTTCCCCTCGATGAATTCAAGGATCCCGGCTCGCTCAAGGAAGGCGACGAAGTCGAAGTGTTCCTCGAGCACCTCGAGGACCACGAAGGCGCCGTCGTGCTGTCCAAGAAGAAGGCCGACTTCATGCGGGTCTGGGAAAAGATCCGCGTGGCCTACGAGAGCGACCAGCCGGTCGAGGGCACGCTCACCAAGAAGATCAAGGGTGGCGTGGTCGTGAACCTGATGGGCGTGGATGCCTTCCTGCCGGGATCGCAGATTGCGCTCCGCCGGGTGCCCAATATCGACGACCTCCTGGGCCAGACGTACGAATTCAAGATCATCAAGCTCAACAAGCGCCGCCGCAACATCGTGGTGAGCCGCCGGGTGATCCTGGAGCACGAGCGTGCCCACAAGCGCGAGCACCTGATGAAGGAGCTCGAGGTGGGCCAGGTCCGGAAGGGCATCGTCAAGAACGTCACCGACTTCGGCGCGTTCATCGACCTGGGCGGCGTGGACGGCCTGCTCCACATCACCGACATGTCGTACGGCCGTGTCTCGCACCCGAGCGAGATGGTCCAGATTGGCCACGAGGTCGAGGTCAAGATTCTCGACATCGACTGGCAGCGGGAGCGCATCTCCCTCGGCATGAAGCAGCTCCAGTCCTACCCGTGGAAGGATGTGGCCCAGAAATATCCGGTGGGCTCGCGGGTCCAGGGCAAGGTCGTCTCGATCACCAACTACGGTGCGTTCGTGGAGCTCGAGCCCGGCATCGAAGGGCTCGTGCACATCAGCGAGATGAGCTGGACCCGCAACGTCCGCCACCCGTCCAAGATCGTCTCGATCGGCGAGACCATCGAGGCGGTCGTGCTCAAGGTGGACGAGAGCGAGGAGAAGATCTCCCTCGGCATGAAGCAGACCGAGCAGGATCCCTGGATGGTGCTGCCGCTCAAGTATCCGGTGGGCACGCGCCTCGAGGGCAAGGTGCGGAACCTCACCAGCTTTGGTGCCTTCGTCGAGATTGAGCCGGGCATCGATGGCCTGATCCACATCTCCGACATGTCGTGGACCAAGCGGGTGCAGCATCCCTCGGAAGTGGTGAAGAAGGGCGACTCGGTCGAGGTGCTGATCCTCAACATCGACGCCGAGAACAAGCGGATCAGCCTGGGCCTGAAGCAGGCGCAGGAAGACCCGTGGCTGCGGATCGGCGAGACCTATCCCATCGGGATGGAACTCCGTGGCGTTGTCCTGCGGCTGATGGACAAGGGCGTGGTCGTGGATGTGGGGAATGACATCGAGGGGTTCGTTCCGGTGTCGCAGCTGGGCAAGCCCGACATCCAGAACCCGGGTGACGCGGTGCAGGAAGGCCAGCCGGTCGACATGACGGTGCTGGAGGTGGATCCGATCCATCATCGCATCGTGCTGGCGGTGGTGGGCTATCCCGAGACCACTGAAGAAGAGATGGCGGCCAACCGCGCCAAGGCTGCCCGGCCGGTGCCGTCCGATGAGGATGAGGGCGAGGAGCCCAGCTCCGAACCCGCCGCCCCCGTCGCCGAGTAACCAGCCCGCTCGCAGTCGAGAAGCCCCCGAGCAATCGGGGGCTTTTTCATTGGTGTCGCCAGCCTGCAGCGTTCACATTGGGATCGACCGCAGAGACGCAGAGGGCACGGAGGACAAGCGCACTCAAAGGTCCCTTACGATTCGCCTGACGCCCCGCCAGAGGACAGGAACATTAAAGTTGATGATAAGGCCAAGCCTGAGGTGCCGCAGCTTCAGGTAGGTCAGCAACTGGGCGGTGTGAATGGGGGACAGGTCGTCCACCGCCTTGAGCTCGACAATGATTGAGTTCTCCACGACGAGGTCCAGGCGATACGCGCAGTCCAACGGCTCGTCCTTGTATCGCACAGGTAGCGGCACCTCCGCGCTGAACGAGATCTGGCGAAGGTGCAGCTCGGCTTCGAGGCAGCGCTGGTATGCCGATTCGAGAAGTCCGGGCCCGAGGTGGCGATGCACCTCGATTGCTGCACCAATCACGCGCTCACTGAGGGTATTGAGCTGTTCGGACAAGGCCATGCTTCATCTTACCAGTCGCGTCTGTCGTTCGATTCATCAAAATTCCGCAAACCTGATCAATCCTCTGCGCCCTCTGCGCCTCTGTGGTGGATTCCGGGAGCAGGGATGCTAGGCTCGCGTCCGAATCGGGCCCCGTCTACATTCTGCCCATGACTGAATCCAGGGAACGACTGGAGGAACTCCATCGCCGGCAGGCGGCGTCCGAGCAGGGCGGTGGGGAACGCCGTATTGCCCAGCAGCACAATAAGGGCAAGCTCACGGCGCGCGAGCGGCTGGACCTGCTCCTCGATGAAGGCACCTTCGTCGAGCTCGACCGTTTCGTCACCCATCGCACCGTCGAATTCGGGCTCGACGAGGAGAAGTATCCCGGCGACGGCGTCGTCACGGGCTACGGCCGCATCGAGGGCCGCCTGGTCTACGTCTTTTCCCAGGACTTCACCGTCTTCGGCGGGTCGCTCTCTGAAGCGCATGCGGAGAAGATCTGCAAGATCATGGACCTCGCCGTGCGCAATGGGGCTCCGGTGATCGGCCTCAACGACTCCGGCGGGGCGCGCATCCAGGAAGGCGTCGCCTCGCTGGGTGGCTACGCCGAGATCTTCCTCCGCAACACGCTCGCGTCCGGTGTCGTCCCGCAGATCAGCGCCATCCTGGGGCCGTGCGCCGGTGGGGCGGTGTACAGCCCCGCCATCACGGACTTCGTTTTCATGGTCCGCGGCGTGAGCTACATGTTCGTCACCGGCCCCAATGTGGTGAAGACCGTCACCCACGAGGAAGTGACCTTCGATGACCTCGGAGGCGCCGATGTGCATGGCTCCGTCTCGGGCGTGTCGCACTTCACGTTTGACAGCGAGGCGGCGGCCCTGCAGGCCATCCGCGAGCTGATGGGATTCCTGCCGGCCAACAACGTGGATGCGCCGCCCATCCGCCGGACCGATGACCCGGCGGACCGCCGGGACGAGGCGCTGCTCGGCCTCGTGCCCGCCTCCGCCAACCAGCCCTATGACATGCTGGACGTGCTGCGGCGCGTGGTGGATGACGGGCAGGTGCTCGAGGTCCACGCAGGCTACGCCGACAACATCGTGGTGGGATTTGGCCGCCTCGGTGGCCGGCCGGTCGGTCTCGTCGCCAACCAACCGGCGGTGCTTGCCGGCGTCCTCGACATCAATGCCAGTGCCAAGGCCGCGCGCTTCATCCGCTTCTGTGACTGCTTCAATGTGCCCATCGTCACCTTTGTTGATGTTCCCGGGTTCCTGCCGGGCGTGGTGCAGGAGCACGGCGGCATCATCCGTCACGGCGCCAAGCTGCTCTTCGCCTACTGCGAGGCCACGGTCCCCAAGCTCACCGTGATCACCCGCAAGGCCTACGGCGGCGCCTACGACGTGATGAGCAGCAAGCACATTCGCGGTGATGTCAACCTCGCCTGGCCCGCGGCGGAAATTGCCGTCATGGGGCCCAAGGGTGCAGTGGAAATCCTGTTCCGGAAGGAAATCAGCGAGGCGGCGGATCCCGCCGCGGAGACGGCCCGGCTGACGGACGAGTACACGGCAAAATTTGCCAATCCCTATGCGGCGGCCGAGCGCGGTTATGTGGATGACGTGATCGATCCTCGCGACACCCGGCCGCGGCTGATCGACGCACTGCAGACGCTCACAGGCAAGCGGGACCGCAATCCGCCCCGGAAGCACGGCAACATCCCACTTTGAAGCCCGTGTGACTGGCGCAAAACCGGATGTCGGCGCATGTTAGGTGCGATGCAACCATTGGCAAGCGGCTTTTGGAGCAGGGGTCTCGGCGTCACGACCCTCGGAGCAATGCTTGCGCTCGCGCCCATGACGGTTTTGGGGCAGGGCGCCGTGGACCCGAACGTGGCCCCGCGAGCCGCCGAGCTGAACCGGCAGGGCGAACGCGGCCTCGGCATCGAGATGCTGGGGCGCTACCTGGCGGTGGCACAGAGCGATGGCCGCGCCTGGTTCCTGCTCTCCAAGTTTTATCGCATGGATGCGCGCGACTGGCACCGCGCCGGCCACCATGGTGATCCCTCCGCTGACGTCTTTCTCTCGCTCGCATCCGTCGCCGTTGATGAATCGATCCGCCTCCATGTGGATTCCGCTGCGCTCTATCGTGCGCTGGTGCAGCTCGACCGCACCCTGCTGACCCTGGAAGACTCCGGCTGGACGGCGGCGCAGGGCTCCGCCGAAGCGCTTCCGCCGCTGCCGCCGATTGTGGCGGAACTGGGACGAAACCTGGCGGCATCCTGTCCCGCCAACGGCGTTGTCATAACCGGATCTGAAGTCGAATGGCTGGCAGCATGGCACGGCGCCATGCGCCAGGCAGGGCGGCGCGACCTCATTCCCTTGCGCGCCGATCTCTACGCCACCGATCCCCAGTATCGTGCGCGCATGGCCTCCGTGCTGGGTGTGGCACCGACGACTTCACTGGCGGAGGCCCTCAAGCGGGTTGCGTCCACTCGGCCCCTGTGCATTGCGCCCGCCATGGGCCTGGGCGGCATGCCCGACGTGGCGTGGACCCCGCTCCGGCTGATGCTGGTGAGCGATTCCACTGCGCAGGAGCCCGATCTGCCGCTCTCGCTCACCTCACTGGTGGTGGATGTTGCCAACGGCGGCAGCGTCTGGACCAGTGACGTGCTCGCCATCTACGGGGCAGCCGCGCGGCAGAACGACCTGCTCTGCCAGAGCCTTGCGCC
>DASSHL010000077.1:0-4090 GCA_035692845.1 Gemmatimonadales bacterium | reverse complement strand
CATCTCGGGCGAGCCCGCGTGGTACACGCCGTTGACCTCGATGTTTCTTCACGGGGGCTGGCTGCACCTGATCGGCAACATGTGGTTCCTCTGGCTCTTCGGAAACAACGTCGAAGATTCGATGGGGCGGGTGCGCTACGTGGTCTTCTACCTGCTTTGCGGCCTCGCAGCGGCTTCTACCCAGATGTTCCTGGATCCTTCCAGTGGCGTGCCGATGGTGGGCGCCTCAGGTGCCATCAGCGGAGTGATGGGTGCGTATGTGCTGCTCTATCCCCGGGTGCGGGTGCACGTCCTGCTGATCCTGATCATCTTCATTACCACCATTCGGCTGCCGGCCTGGGTCATGCTGGGCTACTGGTTCCTGCTTCAGCTTGCCGGCGGTGCCTCGAGCCTTGGAGGCCAGGAAGGTGGCGTCGCCTTCTGGGCCCACGTGGGCGGCTTCGCGGCGGGCGCCATCCTGGTCACACTCTTCAAGGACCGGGCACTCGTGGCCCAGCACCGCGCGCTGGCGCGCACCATGTGATATTACGACCATACCCATGACACACTTTCCAGCCGGCGCCCCGTCGCGCCCCGATCCGCACCTTCCGGTGCATCCGCGCAATCCAGGCATGCCGCTCGAGCTCGACTGGGTGCAGGACGTGCGGGTAAACCGAAGCGCCGTCGAGCGGCGCGCGGCGTCGCTGGGCACGCGCCGCACGGTCAAGAAGCAGTGGCAGGCCGCCTGGCTGCTCCGAGCAGTGACGCTGATGGATCTCACGACGCTGTCGGGTGACGATACGCCGGGACGGGTGCGGCGCCTCTGCGCCAAGGGGCGCGCGCCGGTGCGGCCAGACCTGCTGGAGGCGATGGGCGCCAGCGGGCTTCCCATCCGCGTGGCGGCGATCTGCGTCTACCACGAGATGGTGCAGGTGGCGGTTGAAGCGCTCGCCGGCTCGGGCATCCCGGTCGCGGCGGTCTCCACCGGGTTTCCGGCCGGTCTCTCGCCCTTCGAACAGCGGCTCGGCGAAATCTCCGCGTCGGTCAATGCGGGCGCGGAAGAGATCGACATCGTCATTACCCGCGCCCATGTGCTGACCGGCAACTGGCAGGCGCTCTATGAGGAAGTGCGTGCCTTTCGCGAGGCATGCGGCGACGCGCACATCAAGACCATCCTGGGCACCGGCGAGCTCGGCACGCTCCGCAACGTGGCGCGCGCGAGCCTGGTGTGCATGATGGCCGGCGCCGACTTCATCAAGACCAGCACCGGCAAGGAAGGGGTCAACGCGACGCTTCCGGTCGGGCTGGTCATGGTGCGGCAGATCCGCGAGTACCTGGATCGCACTGGCTACCGCGTGGGGTTCAAGCCGGCAGGCGGCATCCGCAGTGCCAAGGAGTCACTCACCTGGCTCGGCATGATGAAGGAAGAGCTGGGCGATGCCTGGCTCAGGCCCGAGCTCTTCCGCTTCGGGGCCAGCAGTCTCCTCACGGACATTGAACGCCAGCTGGAATATTTCGTGACCGGCCGCTATTCGGCCAACTACCGTCACCCACTGGGCTGATCATGGCATCCATCAGCGAAATCTTCGAGACCATGGAGTACGGCCCGGCACCGGAAGCGGCGGCGCCCGCGCTCGACTGGATCGCGGAGCACGACGGCGCACCCGGGCACTGGATCAATGGAAAATGGGCCAGGCCAGCCGCGGGCGAGTGGTTCGAGAGCGTCAATCCGGCGAGCGGCAAGGTGCTGGCGCGCGTGGCGCAGGGAAGCGCCAAGGACGTGAACGCCGCCGTGCGCGCCGCCCGCACGGCCCAGCCCGAGTGGGCAGCGCTTGGAGGCCACGGACGTGCGCGCCATCTCTACGCGCTCGCGCGCCAGATCCAGAAGCACTCGCGCCTCTTCGCGGTAATGGAATCGCTGGACAACGGGAAGCCGATCCGGGAGTCGCGTGACATCGACATCCCGCTCGTGGCCCGGCACTTCTACCACCACGCCGGCTGGGCCCAGCTCATGGAAGCCGAGCTGGCCGACATGGCGCCGCTCGGCGTCGTGGGCCAGATCATCCCGTGGAATTTTCCGCTGCTCATGCTCTCGTGGAAAATTGCTCCCGCGCTCGCCATGGGAAACACGGTGGTGCTGAAGCCCGCCGAGTTCACCTCGCTCACGGCACTGCTCTTTGCCGAGATCGCTGCGGGGGCGGGCCTGCCGCCAGGCGTCATCAACGTCGTCACCGGGGACGGCCGCACCGGTGAGCTGATCGTCAAGCATGGGGATGTGGACAAGATCGCGTTCACCGGCTCCACCGATGTGGGCCGGCTCATCCGTGTCGCCACCGCCGGCAGTGGCAAGCGGCTGTCGCTCGAACTGGGCGGCAAGAGCCCATTCATCGTGTTCGAGGATGCCGATCTCGACAGCGTGGTCGAGGGGGTTGTCGACGCGATATGGTTCAACCAGGGCCAGGTGTGCTGCGCCGGCTCGCGCATCCTGGTGCAGGAAGGCGTGGCGGAGCGGCTGGTGCAGAAGCTCCGCGCCCGGATGGAGATGCTGCGCGTAGGCAACCCGCTCGACAAGGCGGTAGACATCGGCGCCATCATTGCGCCAGTGCAGCTCGAGAAGATCAGCCAGCTGGTCCAGCAGGGGAAGGACGAGGGCGCCACTATCTGGCAGCCATCATGGAGCTGCCCCACCGAGGGATACTTCTTCCCGCCCACACTCTTCACCGACGTGTCGCCCTCGTCGACGGTGGCGCAGGTGGAGATCTTCGGCCCCGTCGTGGTGCTCATGACCTTCCGCACGCCGGTGGAGGCGGTCGAGCTTGCCAACAACACGCGCTATGGCCTGGCGGCGAGTGTGTGGACCGAAAGCGTGAACCTGGCGCTCGACATCGCGCCAAAGCTTGCCGCCGGCACGGTCTGGGTGAATTGCACCAATGTCTTCGATGCCGCCGCGGGATTCGGCGGTTATCGGGAGAGCGGATTCGGCCGGGAGGGCGGGCGCGAAGGGCTGATGGAGTATGTGAGGCCGGTGTGGGAAGTCGGGAAGACGGGACGGCGGGAAGACGGGAAGCGAGTTGGGAAGACGGGAAGACGGGAAGTCGGGAAGACCTGGGGGAGTGAGGGCCTCCCGCCTTCCCGCCTTCCCGCCGTCCCGCCTATTGACCGTACCGCCAAGCTCTACATCGGCGGCAAGCAGGTGCGGCCGGATGGCGGCTACAGCGATCCCGTCCTCGATGCTGCCGGCGCGCATGCGGGCGAGGTATCGCGCGGCAATCGCAAGGATGTGCGGAACGCGGTGGAAGCGGCCCGGAAGGCGCGCGGCTGGGCCGACGGCACCGCCCACAACCGGGCGCAGGTGCTGTACTACATCGCCGAGAACCTGGCCGAACGTGCGCAGGAGTTTGCCAGCCGGTTGGCGGGCGGTCGGGAAGACGCGAAGGCGGGAGGGCACGAAGTGGAGTTGAGCATCCGGCGGCTGTACACCTGGGCCGCCTGGGCCGATAAGTGGGACGGCCACGTCCACCGCACGCCCTATCGCAACGTGACGCTGGCCATGCCGGAGCCGCTCGGCGTGATCGGTATCGAGTGCGCGGAGGACGCGCCGCTGCTCGGGTTCGTGTCCGCCATGGCTCCGGCCATCGCCATGGGCAACCGCGTGGTCATCTTGCCCACGGAGCGCTGGCCGCTGGCCGCCACCGACCTGTATCAGGTGCTGGAGACATCCGATGTGCCGGGCGGCGTGGTCAATATCATCACCGGCCCGCATGCGGAACTGCGGCCGGTGCTGGCGGCGCATGACGACGTGGACGGGATGTGGCAATTCGGGTCGGCGGAAGGCGCGGAGGAAGTCGAACGGCTCTCGGCCGGCAACATGAAGCGCACGTGGGTGGGCTATGGCCGCCCGCGCGACTGGTTCGACGGGGTGCAGGGTGAGGGCACAGCCTTCCTCGAACATGCCACCCAGGTCAAGAATATCTGGGTGCCCTACGGTGAGTGATGGTCGAATACATCACGCTCAACGCTTCGGCGGCGAAGCAGGTCCTCCAGCGCTGGACCGCTCACATCTCTCCGGGCCAGGCGATCGTGGTCGGCGCCGGCCTGCTGCTCGTGTGGG
>DASSHL010000076.1:0-2989 GCA_035692845.1 Gemmatimonadales bacterium | reverse complement strand
TGGGTCCAGGACAACACGACATGGATACCATATCGCGGCACCCTGCGCGGGCCGGTGGGCGTGCTCATGGATCGACAGGGCAACAGTCTCGATCGAGCGTTGCTGCTGGCCGACCTGCTGCAGCGAGCGGGGCACTCGGTTCGCCTCGCGCATGCCGACCTTCCGCCTGCAAGGGCGGCGGAACTTCTTCCCGCACTGGTTGCCCGGCACGCGACGGGAGCATTCGTGGAGCTCGCATCCACCCGGCACGACGCAGCGCCGGTCTCGGATGCTGCGATCCGGTACGGGCTGGACCGCCGGGCAATCGAGAGGGTACTGAATGAGTACGAGACGGGCACCACCCGCCTGCTGGCCGAGCTCGATGGGCGCGTTCCCGAGCAGGCAGGGCGGCTCATCTCCTCGATTCCCGCGCCCGATCCGGACGAGGAATGGCTGACCCGGCGCGATTCGGCAATCGCGACGCTCGGCGACCACTGGTGGGTGCAGGCGCAACGAGGCGATTCGTGGCTGGATCTCGACCTGCTCGGGGTGAGGGCATCCGATGCGGGCATCGTGCTGCGCGAAATACTACTGCCTTCCGAGCTGCCGCCCGCGCTCCATCACGCGATCTCGATTCGTGTGATCGCGGAGCGCCTGGCAGCCGGAGCTCTTACGGAGCACGCTGTCCTGGCACACACGATCAGGCCGAGCGAGTTGATCGGCCGCCCGGTCGTGCTGCAGTTCTGGCCCGCTGCATGGCCCAATCGGGCACCTGTAGTCCAGGACCTCAACCGATCGACGCGGCAGGTCGCTGCCAGCCAGGATACATGGACCGCGGCCCTCGTCATTGGCAGTGACGTTGTCACGAGCGGGAGTTTGAGCGCGGCGGGCGCGACAGTGGAAGCCGCGGCTGCGCCGGCTCCGGGATTCGGGGGGCTCGGCGGCGCGATCAGTCAGGGATTGAACGGTCGCAACGGCCCGGCCACCCCCGGACAGGACAGCCTGCTGACGGCGGCATGGATCGAGTATCGACTCGACATCCCGGGCCGCGAGCCGCGCGTCGTGCGTCGCGCGGTATTCGACCTGGTAGGCGAAGCGGCGCGTCAGGCCTGGACTCCGCACGTCCCCACGCTGAGCGATGAGCAGCGGCTGACGCGAGCGCTTTCGCTGATGATGCGCACCGAGATCCTCCCGGTCGTAGCCGGGCCCGCCCCCGAGTTCGTGCTGCAGCTGCATGGGCGGAGCCTCCTCGCGAATGCCGACCTCCTCCGGGCCGTGACCCGTGCGTCGTTCGGGTCGAACGAGCATACCGTGGACTCGCTGCTCCGGCTCGCCGAGCCGTCGGTGAGCCCGCTGTACGCGCTCGCGGTCCTTCGCCGCGGGGCACTGGGGCAGGCGGGCATCGTCGACCGGCCCGCCATTCTCACACGACACCAGTTTCCCAGCATCCACGGTGAAGGACTCGCCCTGGAGGACGCGACAGACATCGTGGCGAACGAGGTCGGCATCGCGCTCACCGAACGCGACGGATTCGCAGCGCGGCTGGAGCAGGGCGTCTGGGATACGAACCTCGAAGCGTTCCTCGCCGGAAGCCGCGCGTCGGCCAATACGGCGCTTGCCTTTGCAGCGTCCGGTGACTGGCGCACGCTCACCGCGGCGCAAAGCGACCGCATGCCTCCCCGCATGGCCCCAGATGCAGCCGCGCTGATGCGTCGCGACCTCGAGAGCGGCTACACTGTCATCGCTCCGGACGCTCCAATCGCGCTGCGAGGCGCTGCCTTCGGCGGCTGGTGGCGCATTGACCCTGCGACGGGCGATGCCCTCGGCATCGCCGCCACCGGCTGGGGCCAGGGCGCACCTGACTATGCCATGCACCTTGCCGCCTTTGTCGAGATGGCGAAGCCGTTCGTCTTTGCCTACGCGCTGTGCCAGTACATCCCGCAAGCGGCGAACAGCCTGAACATTCTCGGAAACGAATTCTGGCGACTCGGTCTCTCGCCGAGCTGGACTACGCGGCCTGACGCAGGCAAGGACTTCGAGGACGTCGCCGTCGAGAACAACCGGATGTGCGTCATCGAGGCCATCCTTGCAGGGTTCGTCTCCACCGCGCCCCTGTTGCGGGGAATGTTCGCCCGGGCGGAAGCAGAGCTCGCCGCCGAGGCGCGTTACGCTCGACGGCCAATCACGATGTCGTCGGCGCCCGCGACCCCGGGAACAAGTCCGCGCCCTCAAGGGTACCCGGCGCCCAGCACCCCAGCGACCTCGGGTCGCGGCCCCGGAGGCACCCTGCCGGGAGGTGCCAGACCCTCAGCCGATCCCTTCGCGAAGACTGAGCCCGGCATACGGCCCACACGTCCTGGGCCTCCGCCGCTCCGCACGCGGCCGGGGCCGCCGCCGACCCCGCGCCCAAGTCAACCGGGACGCCCGATGACTCCCGAGGCAGCCCGGGAGAAGCTGAAGGAGGCCATTGCAGCGCGCGATCAGGCGAACCGAGCGTCGTTTGAAGCAACGCGCGACTACGTGCAATACCGGGCCAACAAGCCGAACCCCGGGCGCGGACACGCTGGAGACCCCGCGAAATGGGATCCGAGACCCGATCCGGAGCTCCGGAAGCGGATGTGGGACAAGCAACAGGAGGCCATCGAGCGCATCAATGCCTGGAAAGATGCCGAAAGGCAGCTGACGGATGCTCGCCTGGCGGCCAACAAGGCGGCGGGGCGCAGTGGCCTGGCGCCGGCAAACCGGGCGCCGCCGCCGGCTCCAGCGCCGAAGCCCATCGGCAACGAGAATCCGACCGTGCCGCAGCAAGAGGTGGCGATGCCAGGCGCTTCATCGGGCGGGGCCTTGGAAGCCGGGAGTGCAGGCGTTTCCAGCTCACTCGCGCCCGGATCCGACCCATGAAGACATGTCCAATGCACCCGCTCTGCACAGCCGCCTTGCGAGCTGTCGTGATAGCGATGCTGTCCAATTCACCGGTCGCGGCGCAGGCGCTCCAGGACATCCCCCTCTG
>DASSHL010000075.1:0-8320 GCA_035692845.1 Gemmatimonadales bacterium | reverse complement strand
CAGAATTGCACTGCATCACGTAAGTCGTTGTCCTGCAACAGCTCTCCCCTTGGTACGACGCGTGCTGAAGTCCGGGGCTGGTAGCTCCAGGGCTTCACCTCATCCGGCGGGCGTGCGCATGCGTCGAAATGGATTCACCCTCATAGAAATGATGCTCGTGATTGTCATCACGGGCATCATGTTGGCCATGGCGACGCCCAAGCTGCATGACTGGTCGGCGTCGGCGGGCGCTCGCGGGGCGCGAACCGCAGCGATATCGCTGCTGGCACAGGCGCGGGCCGCTGCCATCCAGAACAACCAGATCACGGAAGCCCAGTTCAACGGGACTGATGGGGCAGCGGTGATCATCGCCACCAATGACACGGTCGCGAGAGTCTCATTCAACGGGGATTACGGTGCGAGCATGAGTCCATCGGCCTGGTGGGTGCGCTATGACCCGCGCGGGATCGGTACGCCCTCATCCTCGACCGTCACCGCCACCTTTTCGCGATCGGGCAAGTCGTCCAGCCTGACGGTCTCGGGCTTCGGGAGGGTCACCCAGTGAAGAATCGCGGCGGTTTCACCCTGATCGAGGTCATGGTGGCCATCGTCATCCTGAGCGTGGGGGTGCTGGGGCTTATCAGCACGTCGGCGCTGGTGACGCGCATGATTGGCCGGGGCAACATGACCACCAAGGCGACCCAGCTCGCCCAGACGCGTCTTGAGATCCTGCGGCAGCAGGCGCTGTCGAGCACGCCTTCATGTTCCTCGCTCGGTGCCAGTGGCACGGCCACCGGGCCCAGCGGCATGAGCGAGGCCTGGACAGTGACGACGCCCTCAGGAACGACCAACCTTCGGCAGTTCAGCGTGACCGTCACGTACCCCATTACCAGGGGAACGCGCACTGCCACCATGACCACCCAGATCCGGTGCCCGTAACCATGCCCATGACACGCAATCAGCGTGGATTCACGCTCATCGAGCTGCTCATCGTCATGGTCATTCTTGGCGTAGTGGGCGCCGCGTTCGTGAGCGCGCTGACCAACGCCTCGAAGGTGAGCCAGGCACAGGCGGAAAAGTCCGGCATGCAGTCGAACCTGCGGGCCGGCGCCGGCTTGCTCCCGGCCGAGCTTCGCGAAATCAATATCGACGGGAGTGGCTCGGACCTGGTCTCGATTTCGCCGACCAGCATTACCTACCGCGCCATGCGACGCCTCGGCTTCATCTGCGATGCGCCATCAGCCTACCAGATGGTGCTCCGCAACACGGACAGCTACGGACTGACCTTGCTGTCGGCGCCGCATGACAGCCTGGTGATCTACCTCGAGGGGGATCCGGCGACCACGACCGATGATATCTGGGACGTGTTCGCTACAGTGAGCACGGCCTCCGGCACCTGCCCGGACGGCGCGGCGGCGACCGTGGTGAACCTGCCCGGCAGCAAGGCAGTCCCGACCAGCGACCTGCGATACGATGCGCCCGCCCGGACCTTCGAGGACATGACGCTCAGCATCTACTCGTCCGATGGGCGCTGGTGGCTGGGCGCGTCGAGTAACGGCGCCACCATGCAGCCGGTACTGGGCCCTCTCGCCGCAGCCGACAGTACGTTCGGCTTCCGCACGGCGGACGGCACGGTTACCACGACCCCGTCATCGGTCCGCGTCATTGAGGCGGTGCTGCACGGCGAAACCACCAATGCCATCTCGAAGTCGGGTTACGACACCCGGCGGCTGAACCAGGACAGTCTCAAGATCCGCATCCGTCTGCGGAACGCACCTTGAACCCCGAGGCATGAACATGCGGCACGTTCCGGATTTGAAGAGCGAACGCGGCATCGCGCTCGCCATGGCCATCTTCGCCCTGGTGGTGATCGGCGCGATCGTGGCCGGGACCGTCTTTGCCGGCCGCCTGGAGCAGAGCGGCGGCCAGAACACCATCTATGCCGGCCAGGCCTTTGCAGCGGCTGATGCGGGCCTTGCCTCGACCGTCGCTGGCTGGTCCAAGGCATTCAACCAGCTCGCCGACCACGACAGCCTGGCCGTCACCGAGACGTCACTCGGCGGAAACGCCTACACCAGTGGCGAGGTGGTGCGCGTCAACGACCTCACCTTTCTGGTCCGCTCCGTGGGCGAGACCCGGACCAGCTCCGGCAACGTGCTGGCAACCCGGATGCTGGGACAGCTGGTGAAGCTGAACCCGACGGACGTCGACATCCAGGCGGCCGTGACCGCTCGCGGTACCGTGACCGTGGGTGGTAACGCGAGGGTGGACGGACACGACCAGGATCCCAGCGGATGGGCGAGCTGCGGTTCGCTCACCGACCTCGCCGGCATCCGTACCAACGACACGGTGCAAGTGAGCGGCTCGGCGACGCTCAACGGCTCACCACCGCAGACACCGTGGGACTCGACCATCACTGATTCCATGTTCGCCAAGCCGTTCGATGACTTGGCGGCAAACGCCGACATTTCGCTGGGAGCCGGCAGTTACAATGGCATGGTGCCGAGTTACACCGTGTCGACGCCGGTGAAATGCAACAAGGCCAATACGAGCAACTGGGGTGAGCCCTGGATGGGCACTTCATTCCCGCTCTGCACGGACTATTTCCCGATCATCTACCGGAACGGTGACCTCGACCTCCAGAACGGTCGCGGCCAAGGGGTACTGCTGGTTCGCGGCAACCTGCGCATTCGCGGTAATGTTGCGTTCACCGGGCTCATCATCGCACTGGGTCAGGTCGAAAGCCGCGGCACCGGCAACAAGATCTCGGGCGCGCTCCTGGCCAGTAATGCCGAACTGGGTGACGAGACGACCTTCATCGGCAACCCGGTGGTGACCTACTCGTCGTGCGCCGTGTCCAAGGCGTTGCAAGCCTCGGCCAAGGTGATTCCGCTGGCGAGCCGGAGCTGGGCGCAATTGTACTGAGGGCATGGGGCATGGGGCTTGGGGCATGAGAGGTCGCGGGTCACGAGTCTCGTGTCCTCCCAAGCCCAAGTCTCACGCCCTGCGCCTCACCAGCCGGCTCCAATGCAACCTGACAGAAACCGCGCAAAAGGGGGTATCGGAGGCTCTCCGGTGCCCCTTTCCTGCTCTAAGCCCTAAGCCCTAAGCCTCTATCCCATCGGTACTTAGCTTACCCGTTGCCCCACTGGCACTCCAGTTGCTCCTCCGCCGGTGCAATCTCTTTCGCTCCACATGCAGTCCGCGGCAGAACCAGGCTCGCGTTTCCAGGGTCAGGGCGGCCGGATTCCGGTACCGCATCCCGGCCCGGCAGGTGATACGGTAGCGGGTCTTCCACCCACACAAGCGCAGGCATCGTATGGCACTGTTCGGCCGAAAGAAGACCACCGTCGCGCTCGACATCGGCAGCGGGCTGATCAAGCTCGTGCAGATCTCGCATGGCAGCGGCGAGCCGGTCATCACCAAGGTGGCCACGACCCAGGTGGTGGATGACGCCATCGTCGAGGGCGAGGTCATGGACAAGGGCATTGTCGCCGATGCCATCCGGGGCCTCATGGCCTCCGCCGGCATCAAGACGAAGCAGGTGGTGACCGCCGTGGGCGGCCGCGACGTGATCATCAAGAAGATCACCATGGACCGGATGAAGGAGTCCGAGGCGCGTGAAGTGATCCGCTGGGAAGCGGAACAGCACGTGCCGTTCGACATGGACAACGTCGAGCTCGACTTCCAGATCCTCGATCCTGAAGGCGACGGGCTGCAGATGACCGTGCTCCTGGTGGCGGCCAAGCGCGAGCTGATCGAGACCAAGATTGCGCTGCTCGCCGACGTCGGGCTCGAGGCCCAGGTAATCGACATCGACGCCTTCGCCCTGCACAACGCCTTCGAGCTCAATCACCCCCAGGCCATGCGCGGCGTGGTCGGGCTGGTGAACATCGGCCATGAAATGACCAACGTGAACATCCTGGATGACGGCATCCCGGTGCTCACGCGCGATATCGCCATCGGCACCCGCCGCTTCCGTGAAGACCTCCAGCGCGAGCGGAACCTCAGCGCCGAAGAAGCGCAGGCAATGCTCCAGGCCGCCGAGACTGACCCGATGCTGCTGCCGTTCCTGGAAAGCCGGGGCGAAGAGCTCGCCGTCGGCATCGAACGCGCGGCGGCGTTCCTTCAGTCGTCCAGCCGGTCCGGTGCGGGCGTCTCCCGGCTCTTCACGACCGGCGGTGGCTCCCGTATCCCCGGGCTCAACAAGGTGCTGGCCGACCGCCTGCGCCTGCCGGTCCAGCAGGCCAACCCGGTGGAGCGGGTCCAGGTGGCTGACGGTGTCTTCGACTCGATGCACGTGGATGAAATCGCGCCCTTGCTGATGTTGCCAATCGGTCTTGCCCTCAGGCAAGCCGCCTGAACCCGCTCACAGGATCCGGTACCTGATGATCAACGTCAATCTCCGGCCCGGCCGGAAGCACAAGAGCGCCGGCGCCAATCCGTTCAAGGGCATGGCCGCGCGGCTCAGTGGCCTGGGCGGCAAGGTCAAGGATCCGCTGCTGCTTGGTGCGGTGGCCGCGTGGGTCGTCGCCATCGGCTTCCTGGGCACAACCTGGGTCATGACCCAGCGGCAGCTGCACGCAGTCGAGCCGAAGCTCGAAGTCGCGCGGAGCGAGCACCAGCGCTTCAAGACCTTCCTGGCCCAGAAGCACAAGCAGGAGCTCATCCGCGATTCGCTGCTGGCCCAGATCAGCACCATCCGCACCGTGGACGGCGATCGCTATGTCTGGCCCCACGTGCTGGACGAAGTCTCCCGCGCGCTGCCGGCCTACACCTGGCTCACGCTGGTGACCATGGAAACGCCCGCGCCAGCCGCACCTGCCCCGGCAGCGAAGCCCGGCGCCAAGGCGGCGGCGAAGGCGGATTCGACCGCGGACTCCGTCGCGGCGCAGCTGCCGCTCGGCTTCCGGGTTGAAGGGCGCACCGTCGACATTCAGGCCTACACCCGCTTCCTGCGCCAGCTCGAGGCGTCACCCTGGATCCAGAACGTCACGCCGGTGTCAGCTCAGACCGTGGTGGAGAAGGAACGGCCGGTCACGGCCTTCGTGATCAAGGCGGAATTCCGCCGGGCGGACTCGGCCTACATCCGCACGGTGCCCCTCAGCGAGTCGGTGAGGTAAGTCATGGCCAGCGCAACCCAGAAATCCACGCCCATCCTGATCGGCCTGCTCGCTGTCATCGTGGGCTACATGGGCTACACCGGCAGCGTCGTCTCGAGCCTCGGCTTCCCGGGCATCAGCGCCCAGAAGGCACAGGCCGTGGCGATGAACGACACGCTGACGACGCTCGAAGCACAGATCGACAGCGCCAAGCGCGAGCTGGCCCGCGGCACTGCCGAAGATGTGCGCAAGAAGCTCGAAGCGCACCGGGCAAGCCTGGCACTCCTGCGCCGGCTGGTGCCGGAGCGGAATGAAGTGCCCAACCTCCTGGATGACATGTCCACCCGCGCCAAGATCCGCGGGGTGACCCTGGCCCAGGTGGTGCCGCTGCCAGTCGAAGATGGGCCGGTGCCGTTCAACACCTACAAGTACCAGATCTCGGTCGTGGGACACTATGACCAGATCGGCGAATTCCTGAGCGACGTGGCCAGCCTCCAGCGGATCATCGTGCCGCAGGACGTCCAGGTTGCCGCCGCCGAGAATGCCGCCGCCAAGGCGATGGGCGATTCAACCGGCGCCCTGCTCGAAGCAAAGTTCCAGATCCGGACCTTCGTGAAATCCGGCAGCTTGGAGGGAACGACCAGTGGGACCTAAGCCTCTGATGATGAGCCTGCTGGCGGCCCTCGTAGTCATGGGCTGCGGCGGAGCCAAGCAGGATGATGCCGCGAACTCGGTGAACATCAGCGCCGTGCGCGACAGCATCCGGAAAGCCCGGGGCACGACGGCTCCCGCGGCCAGCGCGACGACGACCGCAACCGCCACGTCGGGCGCCATCGCCGTCCCGCCGGTCGAGAACGCGGTGCAGCGTGAGTCCTTCGAGTATGCCGGCGGCACACGTGATCCCTTTGCCTCGCTGGTGTCGCTCAAGGCCACCGGACCCTCGATCGACAACCTGCAGCTCGTGGCCATCTACGAGAGCCGCAGCGGCGGGGTCACCAGCAGCGTGGCCGTCCTGCGGGAGAAGGACTCCGGCAAGCGCTACATGCTGCGCGAGGGAGAAAGCCTGGGCCGCATGCAGGTAGCCCGCATCAAGACCAAGGATGTGACGTTCCAGATCGAGGATTTCGGATTCGAACGGCAGGAGACTCTCTCGCTGCGCAAGCAGGAGGATATGACGCCATGAAGGTCCTGATTCGCTCCCTGCTCGCGCTGGCGCTGGCGGTGTCCCTGACGCCGCCCGCCCGGGCGACTGCGCCCCAGGGTGGAGAAGTCACCGCCGTGACGCTTCAGCCCGCTGCCGGCCGCGCCGAGGTGGTTATCGGCATCCGCGGCTCGGTGGATGTGAAAGACTTCGTGCTGCAGAGCCCGGCGCGCCTGGTGCTCGACGTGACCGGTGCCTCGCTGTCGGCGCCGGAAGCGGCCTATGACGGCGTGAACCGTGCCGGCGTGCGCAACATTCGCTACAGCCAGTATGCGTCCAACGTCGTCCGGATCGTGCTCGACCTCGACGCGCTCAAGGACTACACGGTCCAGCGCGATGGCGACGCGATTCGTGTCGTCTTCGACGCGCCGCGCACCTTCCTGAGCTGGTCGTCGATGACACCGGCCGCGCTTGCCTCACCCGAGCCGATGGTCGACAGCCCGGTGCGCGTGGTGCCGGCGTCGAGCGAAGTGACGCTGGAGTCGCCCCGCACCACCGCCAAGCCCGTGTTTGAGGACGAGCCGCGCATCACCGTCAGCTGGGATCGCGCCAGCATCGCAGACGTGGTGGCCGGCTTTGCCGCCTTCAGCGGTCGCAACATCGTCCTGGGCAAGGATATCAAGGGCGAAGTCTCGGCCGAGATCCGCAACCAGCCGTGGCCCGAGGCGTTTGCCGCGGTGCTCGCGACCCAGGGCCTCACCGCCCAGGAAATGCCGGGCGGGATCATCCGGGTGGACCAGCCTGCCACGCTGGCGGCGCTCGACTCGCTCGAGCCGCTCGAGACCCGGCTGGTGCAGCTCGACTACAAGCAGGCCGATTCGCTGGTCAAGGTGGTCGAGAGCGTGCTCACCAAGCGCGGCAAGGTCGTCGCTGCCACGAGCGCCAACGCCCTCGTCATCACTGACACCAAGAGCCGTATCAGCAGTGTCGCCGACTTCGTGCACGGCATGGATACCCGGACCGCACAGGTCTCCATCCAGGCCAAGATCATCGTCGTCGATCGCCGCAGCCTCGAGCAGTTGGGGCTGAAGTACGACCTGGGCAGCCGCACGCAGTTCTTCAACAAGCTGGTGCAGCGCCAGGACCCGAGCAACCCCGGTCAGACGTTCGAGAAGGACGTGAACATCATCGACCTGGGCGGCAATTCGATATCGTCCATCGCCAATGCCGACGCCAGTATCCAGGGTTCTGCGCTTGACCTGGTCTTCTCGACCGCGATCGGCGGGTTCTCCCTTACCAGCTTCCTCAGCGCGCTGGAGCGGGTGGAAATGTCGGATGTGCAGGCCGAGCCGCTCATCACCACGCTCGACAACCAGCAGGCCGACATTCTCGTGGGTGACGAGATTCCGCTTCGTATCGTGGACGCCAACTCGGCTGCCGGTTCCGGCGCTGCGCGGTCCACGGTGCAGTTCAAGGAGACCGGTATCCGCCTGACGGTGACGCCGCACGTGACGTCCAACCGCCAGATCCTCATGAACCTCGCCACCGAGCGCTCGCAGGTCGTGCCGCTCGCGGCCGCGGACCTCGGCTTCTCGATCCAGAAGCAGGCGACCAAGAACCAGCTCCTGGTCAATGATGGCGAGACCAGCGTGATCGGCGGGCTCACCGTGACCACGGTGCAGAAGACCCGGTCGGGCATCCCGCTCCTGTCGGGCTTGCCGCTGGTGGGCCAGCTGTTCAGCTACACCTCCAGCGACGAGAACCGCCGCGACCTCATTATCTTGGTCACGCCGCGGATCGTGGATGACGGCGTCGCGACGCCCTGAGCGCCCGATGCCCACTGCAGTCCCACAGGCCCGGCTCATGCCGGGCTTGTGCCTTTGGGGGAGTGAGAGCAATGCACCTTCGATTCATGACTGCCGGCGAGAGCCACGGACGGGCCCTCGTCACCATCGTGGAGGGACTGCCCGCCGGGCTGGCCCTGTCGGCGGAGATGGTCAACCACGAACTGGGCCGGCGGATGCAGGGCTACGGCCGCGGTGCCCGGATGAAGATCGAGCAGGATCGGATCGAGTGGCTCTCGGGCGTGCGCGCGGGC
>DASSHL010000074.1:0-2648 GCA_035692845.1 Gemmatimonadales bacterium | reverse complement strand
GCGGTGGCGTACGTGGTGTTCGGGTTCGCCAACTCGCTGCTGCTGCTGTTCCTCTCTCGACTGGTGCAAGGCGCCGGTGGCGGCACCACCGGCGTCGCCCAGGCCTATGTGGCCGACACCGTGCGCCCGGCCGATCGGGCGCGCGCCCTCGGCTGGCTTTCCTCTGCCAGTTCCGCCGGCGTGATTGTCGGGCCCATTCTCGGCACGATGGCGAGCCACTTGGGGACCCATGCGCCAGGATTGATTGCGGCCAGTCTCTGCGTGCTTAATGCGCTGTTTGCCTGGCGCTGGCTGCCGGAGTCGAAGAAGGAACTGGGCCGGGACGTGACGAAGCCCAGGCGCTCGCTCTTCGCGCCTGCAATCGAGGCATTCCTGCATCCACGCGACCGGGCCTCCCGGCTGATCTGGATTTACGGATCGGGGATGCTCGCCTTTGCCGCGCTCAACGGGGTGCTGCCCGTCTTCCTCGAGTCACGCTATGGCGTGAACGAGAAGACCTTCGGCTACTTCCTGACCTATTTCGGCGCGCTCTCGCTGCTGATTCGGGTATTCCTGCTGGGTCCCGTCGTGGACCGGCTGGGCGAGCGCGGCACCATGCGGCTCGGCTGCCTCGCGCTCATTGCGGGCTTCGTGCTGTATCCTGCCACGGACAACATCTGGGTGCTGGCCATCGCCATCATGCCCCTCATCCCGATCGGCACGGCGCTGCTCTTTCCCAGCACCACGTCGCTTCTCTCCGGCCAGGTCTCCCGCGCCGACCTTGGCGTGACAATGGGAGTCGCGCAGACCTTTGCAGGGGTGGCCCGTTCGATCGGGCCAGTGGCCAGTAACAAGGCCTTTCAGTCGCTGGGGCAGGGCTGGCCCTTCTATCTGGCCGCCGCCGTGGTCGGGTTTGTCTCGCTGCTCTCGCTGGGCGTCAAGGACCAGCCTCCCATCCAGGAAGGCGTGACGGGGGAGACAGCGATCCCCACATGACGCTATTTTGCGAGCCGGACACCCCTGAGGAGTGATCGTGACTTTCCCGCAGTTGCCTGCATCACCCGCCGCCTGGGCCGGGGCCGGCTGGAACGACGTCGAACGCCACTACGCGGCGCTCCTGTCTGCGCCGCTCACCGACCAGTCGCTGGACGCGTGGCTGGCCCAGTGGTCAGCGCTCGAATCACTGCTGACCGAGGCCGCGTCGCGCGCCATGATTGCGCACACCCTCGACACGGCCAGCGCCGAGAAGGAAGCCGCACACCTCCGCTTCTCGACGGAGGTGCTGCCGAGGGCGGAGGAGCAGAGCGTGAAGGTGGCTCGGCGGCTGCTGGCGTCGGGATTCTCGAAGCCGGACCTCGAGACGACGCTGCGGCGCTTCCGGACCGACAGCGAGCTGTTCCGGGAAGAGAACGTTGCGCTGCAGGCGCGGATCGAGGAGCTGGCCACCGGCTACCGGCGGATTACCGGTGGCATGCTGGCCGATTGGGAAGGAGAGCGGCTTCCGCTGCCCCGGCTGCAGCCGTTCCTCAAGGAGCGCGACCGCGCCGTGCGCGAGCGCGCCTTCCGTGCGCTCGCCGATCCGTACATCGAGCGGCGCAGCGATCTTGCCACGATCTTCGACCAGATGTACGAACTGCGGCAGCGGGTGGCGCACAACGCCGGCTTCGCCAACTTTCGCGACTTCATCTTTCCCGCCAAGTACCGTTTCGACTACACGCCGGCCGACTGCGAGCGGCTGCACGAGTCGATCGAGCGCACGGTGGTGCCGGCGGTGGAGCGGGCGCTCGACGCCCGTCGCGAGCGGCTCGGGCTCGACCGGTTGCGTCCGTGGGACACGCAGGTGGCGCCCTGGCGTGACAAGGCCATCCACCCATTTGCCAATGGTGAGGAACTGGCCCAGCGCGCGCGGCGCGCGTTCGATGAAGTGGATCCGGCGCTGGGTGCGCATTTCCAGCGGATGATGGATGAGCGGCTGCTCGATCTCGAGAGCCGGAAGGGCAAGGCGCCGGGCGGCTACTGCGATACGCTCCATTTCAGCGGCCAGCCGTTCATCTTCATGAACGCCTCGGGCATCGAGGAAGACGTCACCACGCTGCTGCACGAGGCCGGTCACGCGTTCCACGCGCTCGAGGCGCACCACCTGCCGTACATCTGGCAGCGGCATCCCGGCTCCGAGTCGGCTGAGCTGGCGTCGATGTCCATGGAGCTGCTCGCCGCGCCGTTCCTCGCGTCGCCAGCCGGTTTCTATGACGACCTGGGTGCGGAGAGCGCTGAGCTGGAGCACCTGGAAGATGTGCTCATCACGCTGGCGCATGTGGCGTCGGTGGATGCCTTCCAGACGTGGATCTACACCAGCGGTCAGGGCCAGGACGCAGCGGCGCGGGACCGTGCCTGGCTCTCCATCCGCGAGCGATTCGAGCGCGGGGTGGACTGGAGCGGTCTCGAGGCGGCGCGGGTGGCGCGCTGGTATCGCCAGCTGCACATCTTCCTCTACCCGTTCTACTACATCGAATACGGCATCGCCCAGATCGGGGCACTGCAGGTCTGGCGCAACGCGCTGGCCGACCGCGAGTCAGCGGTGCGGCACTATCGGACCGGGCTCGCCCTCGGCGCCACCCGGCCGTTGCCGGAGCTGTATCGCGCCGCGGGAGTGCGCTTTACCTTCGATG
>DASSHL010000073.1:0-3699 GCA_035692845.1 Gemmatimonadales bacterium | reverse complement strand
GCTTCCGTCGCCGTGGGCCACCAGTTGCGGGCCGGCAAGCCGATCTTGATCAGCATCAGCGGCGTGGTGAGCAGTGCCACGGCCAGGCCGCCCAGCGTGAGCGCCCTGAGCGGATGACGGGCCAGCGACCGGGCCCACTTTTCCCACGCCCTCGGTGAGTGATACCAGGTGAGCCGCTTGGCCAGCCACTTGGGACGGTCGATGTCTCGCCCAATGATCGCGAGCAGGGCGGGGAGGAGCGTGGTCGAGAGCAGCACCGCGACGGCCACCACCACGAGGCCGCCGAGCCCCACGCTCCGTGTTTCAATGAGCGGCGTGAAGAGCAGTGCGGCAAAGCCAACCACCACCGTCATTCCTGACGTGACCACGGCACTGCCCGCGGTCCGGACGGTGTTCATGGCTGCTTCACGCCGGCGATGACCGCGTCGCAACTCCTCGCGGAAGCGCGTCACCACGAGCAGGGAATAATCGATGCCCACACCGAGCCCGATCATCGTCGTCATGTTGAGCACGAAGATGGACATCGGTGTCACCCTGGTGAGCAACCCGATGATCGTGAGCGAGATGGCGATGGCGAGGAATCCGACTATCAGTGGCAGTGCGGCGGCCACCAGCGCGCCGAACGCGAGGACCAGGATCACCAGCGTGAGCGGAAGCAGTCGCGCTTCGCCCACCTTGCTGTCCTCGGTACTGACGTGCCTGACGTCGAGATCGAGGGGTGAGCGGCCGGTGAGATGCGCCGTGTACTGCTCGCCATCGTGAAAGGTGCGCAGCGTGGCGGCCACGGTCCTGCGCACTGGTTCGACCAGGCTCGCCACCGTGTCGCTCTCGGTGACCGTGAGCGCCAGCACGAGAAAGGTGGCGCGATGGTCCCGGCTCACGAACGTGGAGTCGTGGGTGATGGGCCACGACACCACGCTGCGGATATACGGCTGGTGCTGGAGCACGCTGGTGAGGCTGTCGAGCACCAGCCGGGGACGGCCGTTGTCGAACGGCGCCGGCGCTTCCAGCGTGAGCGCGAAGAAATCGCTCAGCGATTCGGGAAAACGGGTCTTGAGGGCGCGGTCGGCCAGGGCCGCTTCGGTGAGCTTGTCGCTGCCGCCGCGGATGTTGAGCAATGCCGGCGTGGCCGGTGCCCGGATGGCGGCCACCGCGCCCACGAGAATCCAGGCGCCGAGGACGGCCCAGCGCCAGCGGACCAGGGCCCGCGCAAACCAGCCCATCACGTTCGAGACCTGCTCCTTGCCAGCGGGGTAACGGGTAGCGCCACGGGACTGCCGGCGCCAATGTTAGACAGCGATGGCGGCTGGCGCTACCCAAGCGGCCCGGCCCTTGCAACAGAAACTGCAAACCTTTCCCGGACGCCATGAAACGATTTGCCTTGCCGCTTCTCACACTGGGACTTGCGGTAATCGTGCTCGTGGACCGCGTGCAGCACCTGCGCGAGACACGCGACACCCTCCAGCCGGCTTCGACCCAGGCGGCCCTGGCGGGGACCGCAGCCGTGCCCTCTGCCCCGGCAGCCCCCAAGGCCACCGGCGCCGAGTCGGTGAGAAGCGCAACGCCCACGATTGACCGGCTGGCTCGCCTCGCCGCACGCCAGCAGATTGCCCGTGCCGGCATGTCGACCTATCTCGACTCGCTGCTGCTGTCCACCGATTCGGTCGTGCGCCGCTGGCCCGATCGCGCGGGGCTGCCGCTTCGCGTTGCCATCGTGGAGGGCGGCGCCGACGGTTTTCGCCCGCGCATGACGAGCTTCGTGGATCGCGCGCTGGATCTCTGGTCCGCCTCGGGCGCCGGCGTTCGTTTCGAGATCATCGCCGACACCAGCGCCGCCGACATCGTCTTCCGCTGGATCGACCGGTTTCCCTATGACCGAGCCGGCCAGACCGACCTGACATGGGATCGCATGGGCCGGGTGCGGCGTGCCTCCGTCTCGCTCGCCATCCACACCCAGGCTGGCATCCGCCTGCCGGACGCCTCGCTCTTTGCCGTGGCGGTGCACGAGACCGGCCACGCCATCGGGCTTCCCCACTCGGCTGATTCGGCCGATGTCATGTTCCCGGCCACGCGCGTGGGCGCGCTGACCGATCGTGACCGTGCCACAGCGCAGCTGCTCTACGCCCTGCCCCTGGGTTCCATCACCGATTCAATGCACGGCTCATCGTGATCGCCGCGCTTCTCCTTGTCGCCGCATCCTTCAGCGGCCCGACCGGTCCAGTGCCCAATTTTTCGGCGGTGGACAAGGCGGTCCGTCATGGGATCCAGCGCGGCGTCTATCCGGGCGCGGTCGTGGTGATCGGCACGCATGACCGCATTCTGCACTCTGCACACTTTGGCCATTACACCTGGAACCCGACGTCGCCCAGGCCCCGTGCAGACTCCACGCTGTGGGACCTGGCGTCGCTCACCAAGGTGATTGCCGCCGGTGCGGCGCTCCGGATGGTGGACCAGGGCGTGCTCGATCTCGATGCGCCGGTGGCGCAGTATGTTCCCGAATTCAGCGGCGGCGAGCGTGACTCGGTGACCGTCAAGATGCTTTTGCTGCACACCAGCGGCCTCCCGCCATTCCTGCCGCTCTATCGCACGGCGACGAGCCGGGCAGAGGCAATGGCGCAGGTCACCGGCGCATCGCTGGTGCAGCGGCCTGGCACGAGCGCCATCTATAGCGACCTCAACGGCATCCTGCTGGGACTCGTGCTGGAGTCCGCTGCAGGCATGCCGCTCGATTCCGTCCTGATGCAGCAGGTGTTCAGCCCTCTCGGCATGCAGGAAACGATGTTCCGTCCGCCGCATTCGCTGCTGGCGCGCATCGCACCGAGCTCGTTCCTCAAGGGCCAGGTGGTGGCTGGCGTGCCCAACGACCAGAACGCCCAGACGCTGGGCGGCATCTCTGGGCATGCAGGACTCTTCGCGACGGCGTCAGACCTGGCACGCTTTGCCCAGACCTGGTTGCGCGACGGGATGGTCGACGACAGCACGGCGTGGGTCAAGGCATCGACAGTCAAGGAATTCCTCACCGGCAGCGATTTCTCCGGCTCGCGCCTTCTCGGATGGGACACTCCCGATCCGACCTACGAAGGCACTTCAGTGTTCGGGTCGATGCTGAGCAGTGCGGCCTACGGGCATACCGGCTGGACCGGCACAGAGATGTGGGTGGACCCGGCGCGCGATGTCTTCGTGGTTTTCCTCGCCAATCGAAGCTTCGATTCCCGCGCTCGGCATTCCCTCCGCGCCATGGCAGAGGTACGCGCGGCGGTGTCAGACGCGGTGGCGCGGGCGGTGCCGGCACGGGACGCGGGACTCGCGACGCGGGACTCGTGATGCATGACGCATGACCTGTACGGGCGGCCCGCGGGCCGCCCGTTACACTATATTCCATCCATGATCCAACCCGATACCATCCGCAAGGCCCTCCGCGGCGTGATAGACCCCGAACTGGGGCTCAACATCGTGGACATCGGCCTCGTCTATGAGATCATCGTGAACGAAACCGCCGACGTGGATGCCGACGTGATCGTGAAGATGACGCTCACCTCGCCGGGCTGCCCCGCCGGCGGCCAGATCATGGGCGATGTGCAGAACGTGGTGAGCGACCTTGAAGGCGTGGACCGTGTGGAAGTGGAGCTGGTGTGGGAGCCCTACTGGACGCCGGACAAGATGGATCCGCGCGTCAAGGCGTTCATGGGCTTTTAGCAG
>DASSHL010000072.1:0-4201 GCA_035692845.1 Gemmatimonadales bacterium | reverse complement strand
GGTGGCACCGTCACCCGGTACAACCTGAGCAACTACTCCCATCAGCTGACCAGCCAGATCCTCTCGGACGTATACATCGAGAAGCCGAGCAGCCTCGCGCTTTATGCGGAGCAACGCTTCACTTACGATCGATTTGAGCTTTCCGCGGGCGTACGGTACAACCGGTTCCATTCCAACGCCGATCGGCCGACGACCCTGGACACCTTGCCGTTCATCCCTGGCACGTCCACGCCCAATCCGGATTTCGGCACGTATCAGCAGTACCCGGCCATCTCGAGCTATGGCACCGAGGGCCAAACCTTCTCGATCCTTGGCAACGCCCTGCCGCTTCGCAGCACCATCGCGGACGAGGCCCACTCCGCGTTCAGTCCGCGGTTCCGCGCAGTGCTTCGGCTGGGCAAGGGTAGCGTGCTTCGCGGGAGCATCGCGCGCGAAGCACGCATGCCGGACCTGGCGCAGGTGTTTACGGGCATCAACAGCGACCTGACGCTCACGACCTCGCAGCAGGTTTTTGGCAGCGACCTTGCGTTCGAGCGCACCTGGCAGGAGGAGCTGGGCCTGCGCCAGCGACTGGGTGAGCACTTGGCGCTGGACCTGGTCGGGTTTCATCGCTCGACTGACAGCGTCGCCCTACCGGGGCTGCTGAACCTGCGAAATCCGACTCGCAATAACAGCCCCGCTTCCATCCGGACGTACGTGGGAGTCGGGAGCTACGGAACGCAGGGAGTCTCGGCCTCGCTGAACTACGCTACAGCAGTGCTCGGCGCCACGCTCAGCTACGAATTCCTCGACGTCGACCAGGACTTCGAGAATGCATCCTGGAATGCCTGGAGCCGTCCGCACACATTGTCGGCGGTGGTCCAGTTCCGGGCTCCGCGAGAACTTCGCACCGGCTTCCTGGCCCGGTCGGAATTGTGGGCCGGTTTCCAGGTGGCGAGCGGAACAAGCTACCTCATCTGCCGCTTCTCGTTCGATGCCACGCTCACGCTCTCTGATGAGGCGTGCCCCCCACCCAGCGGCATCGGTGGCATCGCATCCACCTACCAACGCCTGCCAATGAGGAAGGTGCTGGATCTTCGGTTCTCCAAGGCGCTCGGCGACGCGGCCTATGCCCCGCGATTCTTCGTTGATGCACGGAACTTGCTCAACTTTACGAATGTCGTGCGTGCATTCCGCGATTCCGCGCGTGTCGGGATTGCCCGCGAGCAGCTCCTGCAGAACGACCTCGGCGGCCTGCGCGACGAAGCGATCGAGAACGGCGTTTACGACGACGCAACGGGCGAGATCAATCTCGCCACACCTGGCGTGTGCGCCTCGTGGATCACGACCCAGCACGACGGCGGCACGCCCAGCTGCGTCGCTTTGCAGCGCGCCGAGGCGCGGTACGGTAATGGGGACGGGGTGTACACCAACGACGAGCAGCGTTCCGCCTCGAACGCCGCCTTCGACGCCAGCTATCTCGTTGGCCTGAACGGGACACCGAGGCGGGTGAGGATCGGAATCGAACTGGGGATATGAACTCGGCGTGAGGCATGGGAGGACTCGAGACACGTGACACGCGGCTCTCCTGCCTCATGCCCCCTGCCTCACGCCCCACGCCCTACTCCTTGTCTCCCAACCGTTTCTGCTGCGCTGCGCCGGCCAGGCGGGCCAGCAGGCGACGGGGCGTAAGCCGCACGGCTTGCGCATGCATCTTGTTGACCACGCCCGGCACCACGACTCGTTCACCTCGCAATGCCGCCGTATAAGCCACCTCGGCCACGCTGCGCGCATCCATGCGCGCGCCCATCATGGGCGAGGACCGGAAACCGGCACGAGCCGCGAAGGCCGTTTCAGTTGGGCCAGGACAGAGAGTCGTCACGGTGACGCCGGTATCACGCAATTCCTCCGCGATCGCCTCGGAGAATGAGAGCACAAACGCCTTGGTCGCGAAGTACACGGCCTGGAAGGGGCCGGGCTGGAACGCCGCAGTGGAGGCAACATTCAGGATCCTGCCGCGGCGGTTCTCGAGCATCGTCGGCAGCAGGCGCTTGGTGAGTGTCACGACCGCCCCGACATTCAGCGCGATCATGTCCAGCTCCTGGTCCAGCGCCGTGCCGGAAAAACGCCCGGCGCCCCCAAATCCGGCGTTGTTCACCAGGACGTCCACCCTGATGTCGGATGCGGCGAGCGTCGACAGCAGCCGCTCGATGTCCTCCGGCTTGCCCAGGTCCGCGGGAATCGTGGTGACACTCGCGCCGTGAGCATCCCGCAACTCGCCGACCACCGGCGCAAGCCGATCAGCACTCCGGCTCACAAGCACGAGCGCGAAACCGTCGCGCGCGAAAAGGCGCGCAAGTTCGCGTCCGATCCCGCTTGACGCGCCGGTGATCAGCACAGTTGGCGTGCGGCTCGAGAGCCGAGGGGTGGCGCTGCCCACGGTCATCGGCACGTCATGGAGCGGAACCGGTCAATGGTGCGTGTGCGGCGTGGGGGCGCCCAGCACCAGGCGGCGCACCGCCAGCCCAAGGAGCGCCGCGGCGACTGCCGGCAGGAGGGCAAGGAGTGTGGCCGCGATATTCGGGGTGGGAGGATATTCGATGGCCAGGCCGCCCAGCGTTGCGCCGAGGTACACGAGCGGCACGCCCAGCCCGACCAATGTGGCCGACATCCAGGCAAACGAAGGGCGCACGATGGCCAGGATAAATGCGACGGCGGCGACCATGATCGCGGTGGTCAGCGTGTCACCGGTATTCAGGTTGTACACGCCGATGGCGATACCGGCAGCCAGTGCAAGAAGGAGAAACAGCGCACGCATGACGAATCGACCTCCTGGACGGACGCTGGCCGAGGCACCCCGGCCCTGCGGCAGCAGAATGGGCAATGCTTCGCCTCTAAAATCCGTACCAATCCGTTCACGCGCCAGTGCCTGTTGAATATGCCGCCTCCCCCGTCCAGTCCAGTGCAAGTGTTGGTGTCTCCCGTCACGCCGCAACGTCCCACTCATGTCGCACGCTGCCACGGCGTTTCATCCCGCAAGTTACTCCTTCACGTGCCGGCGCGGTGTGAGTCATGGCACATCGTATCCGCGGCGCTCAGGAGATCTTCCGCCGCGGCGGTCCCAAGGGTGCCGCGGCATCCGCCAGGCCACCGAAGCGCCGTTGCCGCGCGTGGAACACGTGCAACGCCGCGGCCAGGTCCGGCTCGGCGAAGTCGGGAAAGCGTACCGGCAGGAACAACAGTTCCGCATAGGCACATTCCCAGAGCAGGAAGTCGCTGAGCCGCTGTTCACCGCCGGTGCGTATGAGCAGGTCCACATCCGGCGTGCGAGTGTCGCCGTGATCGGCAATGGCCAGCAGCCGCCCGAACTGTTCCCGGGTGAGCGCTTCCCGATCGCCGGCACACTGTGCGGCGCGGAGGATTGCGTCGCGGGAGGAGTAGTCCACGGCGATCCGGAGGTGCAACCGCCGGCCTTCGGCCGTCCGGGACTCGGCGCGCTCGATCTCCCGGCGCACTGACACCGCAATCCGGTCCCGTCGTCCGATTACGCTCAAGCGGGTGCCTGTGGCGCGGCAGCGCGCGGTTTCACTTCGCAGGTATTCCCGGAACAGCCGCATCAGCCACTGCACCTCACGGGCGGGTCGTTGCCAGTTGTCGGAGGAGAAGGCGTAGAGCGTAAGGGTACCGATGCCGGCCCCCGGCGCCGCCTCCACCACGCGCCGTACCGCCTCGACGCCCTCACGATGCCCGGCCGCGCGAGGGAGGCCCTGTTCGGTTGCCCAGCGACCGTTGCCGTCCATGATGATGGCGACGTGCAATCGACTTTGAAAAGTGGTTTGTGTCACAAAGTCAATTCTCCAAAAAAATGACGATGCCGTCAGTGGTCACGAGTCACGAGTCACGAGTCACGAGTCACGAGTCACGAGTCACGAGTCCTGCGACCTAGCGATTTCGCGTCGCCTCGATCAGCGCTTCCATGTGTGACAGATAATGCTCAAGCGCGCGCCGGCCTGCAGCTGTGAGCCGGTAATCGGTGCGCGGCAGGCGGCCCTCGAACGTCTTGTTGCAGGCGATGTAGCCAGCGTCCTCGAGCTTCCGGGCATGTACGCTCAGGTTGCCATCAGTGGTCTTGAGCAGCGCCTTGAGTTCGGTGAACGAGAGCGTCGCGTTGACCGCCAGCGCGCTCACGATGGCGAGCCGCATGCGCTCGTGGATCACGCGA
>DASSHL010000071.1:0-2475 GCA_035692845.1 Gemmatimonadales bacterium | reverse complement strand
ACCTCTGGCACGGCGTGTCGAGTGCCTTCCAGTCGCTCGGCGCTGATTCGCCGCGGTGGAAGCGGACGTTCCGCGTGGGCGGGCGCCTCATCGCGATCATCATCGCCGTCGGCTTCATCGTCATTCCTATCTGGGTGTACTTCGCCGGGGGGCGTTCATGACGCTCGATTCGAAGGTTCCGGCCGGTCCCATCGCCGAAAAGTGGGATCGCCACAAGTTCCAGGTCAAGCTGGTCAACCCCGCCAACAAGCGGAAGCACACGGTCATCATCGTGGGATCCGGTCTCGCGGGCGCGGCGGCCGCCGCCAGCATGAGCGAGCTGGGCTACCACGTGAAGTGCTTCTGCTTCCAGGACTCGCCCCGCCGGGCCCACAGCATCGCGGCGCAGGGCGGCATCAACGCGGCCAAGAACTACCAGAACGACGGCGACAGCGTCTACCGCCTCTTTTACGATACGGTGAAGGGCGGCGACTTCCGCTCTCGCGAGGCCAATGTGTATCGCCTCGCCGAGATCAGCGTCAACATCATTGATCAGGTGGTGGCGCAGGGCGTGCCGTTTGCGCGGGAGTACGGCGGGCTGCTCGACAACCGCTCCTTCGGGGGAGCACAGGTCTCGCGCACCTTCTACGCCCGGGGGCAGACCGGTCAGCAGCTGTTGCTGGGCGCCTACCAGGCACTGGAGAAGGAAATAGCGCGGGGCGGCATCGAGATGTACCCGCGCACCGAGATGCTGGACCTGGTCGTGGCAGATGGACGGGCGCGCGGCATCATCGTCCGTGACCTGGTGACCGGCGAAATCTCGGCGCACGCGGGTGATGCCGTGGTGCTGGGCACCGGCGGATACGGCAACGTGTTCTACCTGTCCACCAACGCCAAGGGTTCCAACTGCACCGCCATCTGGCGGGCCTACAAGCGAGGCGCGGCATTCGCGAACCCCTGCTATACCCAGATCCATCCTACCTGCATTCCAGTGAGCGGACATCACCAGTCCAAGCTCACGCTCATGAGCGAGTCGCTGCGAAATGACGGCCGAGTGTGGGTGCCCAAAAGGAAGGGCGACACGCGGCCGCCCAATGAAATCCCGCACGACGAGCGGGATTATTACCTGGAGCGCAGGTACCCCAGCTTCGGCAACCTGGTACCGCGCGACGTGGCATCGCGTGCCGCCAAGGAGCAGTGCGACAGCGGGCACGGCGTGGGCCCCGGTGGCTATGGGGTCTATCTCGACTTTCACGACGCCATCCAGCGGCTGGGCGAAGAGAAGATCCGCGAGCGCTATGGCAACCTGTTCGAGATGTACCAGCGGATCACTGACGAGGATCCTTACAAGGCGCCGATGCGGATCTATCCAGCGGTCCATTACACGATGGGCGGGCTCTGGGTGGACTACGACCTCATGAGCACCATCCCGGGCCTGCACGTGATCGGTGAGGCGAATTTCTCCGACCACGGCGCCAACCGGCTGGGCGCGAGCGCGCTCATGCAGGGCCTGGCCGACGGATATTTCGTGATCCCGATGACGATCGGTAACTATCTGGCCCGGGTTCCGGCCGCCGATCTCGACGAGGAGCATCCGGCCTTCGTGGATGCGCTTGCGAGCGTCAGGGAGCGCACCCGGAAGCTGCTGGCCGTGAACGGCACAAGAAGCGTGGATTCATTCCACCGCGAGCTGGGCCAGATCATGTGGGACAAGTGCGGCATGGCGCGCACGGCGGAAGGGCTGTCCCAGGCGCTGGAGCAGATTCCGCTCCTGCGCGAGCAGTTCTGGAAGGACGTGCGCGTGCTTGGCAGCGGCGAGGAGCTGAACCAGTCGCTTGAGAAAGCCGGCCGGGTGGCCGACTTCCTGGAGCTCGGTGAGCTGATCTGCCGCGACGCGCTGCACCGGAACGAATCCTGTGGTGGCCATTTTCGCGAGGAGTACCAGACGCCTGATGGCGAGGCGCTCCGCGATGATGAGCACTTCGCCTACGTGGCTGCCTGGGAATACACCGGCGACGGCCACGTGCCGGAGCTGCACAAGGAGCCGCTCACGTTCGAGCACGTGCACCTGGCGCAACGGTCCTATAAGTAAGGGCGCACCGGGGTGCGCCCGTTCAAGGCGCCCCGCGGTGGATCCATGTAAGGGTGGCCCGCGGGCCGCCCGTATCGAGGAATGAAATGAACTTGACCCTGCACGTCTGGCGTCAGGCCAATGCCCAGGCAAATGGCCGCCTTGAGACCTACGATGCCAGCGACATCTCGCCGGACATGTCGTTTCTCGAGATGCTTGATGTGGTCAACGAAGGGCTGATTGCAGAAGGCAAGGAGCCCATCGCCTTTGATCATGACTGCCGGGAGGGCATCTGCGGCATGTGCTCGCTGATGATCAATGGCGTGGCACATGGCCCGATGAAGGGCACGGCCACCTGCCAGCTCCACATGCGGAGCTTCAAGGATGGCGACGTGATCCTCATCGAGCCGTTCCGGGCGCTCGCC
>DASSHL010000070.1:0-6108 GCA_035692845.1 Gemmatimonadales bacterium | reverse complement strand
CAGCTGGTCGTGGATACCGCCCAGCGCCATGGCATCGAGGGTGCGCTCGACCACGTCGCGCAGCTGCGGATCACGCGTGTCGTACCAGCGCGCAAGCAGGTAACGCAGTGCTGCCGGATGGGGAAACTTGGGCTGCCGGCCAAACCCGCCAAACTCGGGATCGAACAGCCGCAGCATCGCCGCAGACGCCTCGGCGAGCCGGGACGATGCCACCGGCCCTGGCGCCGATTCATCGAGGTGTTCGGTGACCAGCCGCGTCAGCGTCGCGGCCTGTGCGTGCACCTGATCGCGCCGAGTACGCCACGCGTCGAGCACGCTTTCGAGCACGGTTCTGAAGCCGGGGCGGCCGTGCATGTTGGCGGGCGGGAAGTACGTGCCGCCAAAGAAGGCCTGGCCGTCGGCTGTCAGGAGCGCGGTGAGCGGCCAGCCACCCTGGCCGGTCATCGCCTGCACGGCGCGCTGATATCGGGCATCAACGTCGGGCCGCTCGTCGCGATCCACCTTGATGCAGACGAAATGCTCGTTCAGGAACGCCGCGAGCGCCTCCGACTCGTACGACTCGCGATCCATCACGTGACACCAATGGCACCACACGGCACCGATGTCGAGCAGCACCGGACAGTCGCGCGAGAGCGCCGCAGCGAAGGCCTCGTCGCCCCAGGGGTACCAATGGACCGGCTGGTGTGCGGCGGCGGCGAGGTAGGCGGAGGCGGAGCCGGCGAGATGGTTACGGGACATGGGGGAAATAAGGCGGGAAGAAGGGAAGACGGGAAGACGGGATGGAAGCTGGGCAGACGGGAAGACGGGAACACGGGAAGACGGGAAGATCTGGAGAAATGCACACTTCCCCTCATCCCGCCTTCCCGCCTTCCCGTCTATTTTCCGCCATGCCCCACGCCGAATCCGATCTCGACGCCGCCCGCCGAGATGCCATTCACGCGCTGTGTGTCGCCCAGGCGCAGGATCGCATCTCGGTTGACCTGTTCGAGCAGCGCTTGCTGCTGCTGCGCGAAGCGCCGACGCCCGCTGCCATGTGGCAAATCCTGGGCGACCTGGATGCCTCGGGCGACTTCGCGCTGCAGCGACTCGACACGCCGTTGCCGGCCCCGATGGAGACGACCGCGGTGGCGCCGCTCGAGCGGATGCGTCTCTCGGCGGTGTTCTCCGGCACGAAGCGTTCGGGGCAGTGGACGGTGCCGTTGTCGATCGAAGCGAGGATCATCTTCGGCGACCTGACGCTGGACTTGCGGGACGCCTGGTTCGACGCGGACACGCTTGATATCGAGGTGGACGCGTTCTGCGGCAAGCTGAGGCTTATCCTGCCGCCCGGCACGCAGGTCGAGAACGAGATCGAGGAGACGATGTCAGGCTCGCGCCACAGGCGGAGCCGCGGCGTCACGGAGCCCAATGGGCTCCTGATCCGGCTCTCGGGTCAGATGTTCATGAGCGGGCTCAGGATCACCGAGCGCCTGCCCACGAACGAGGATGACGGGCTGCTCGGTGGCGTGCGACGGGCGGTCAAGCGGCTGAAGGCGTAGTGCTAGAGTTCCGCCGATGGGCACAGTGGGGCAAGGACGCACTCGCGGCAGCGCGGCTTCCGCGCGATGCAGACGCGCCGCCCGTGAAAAATCAGCAGGTGGGACAGCAGGGTCCAATCCTCGCGCGGGGCGAGCCGCATCAGGTCCTGCTCGATCTTGACCGGATCGGTGTGGATCGTGAGACCCAGCCGGCCGCTCACCCGGGCGACGTGGGTGTCCACCACCACCCCCTCGTTGATTGCGAAGGCATTGCCGAGCACTACGTTCGCGGTCTTCCTGCCGACGCCGGGCAGTTTCACCAGCGCATCCATTGACGACGGAATGTCTCCGCCGTGCTCGGCAACCACTACCTGCGCCATGCCGATCAGGCTCTTCGCCTTGTTGCGGAAGAAGCCGGTGGAGCGAATGATCTCCTCGAGTTCCTCCTGCCTGGCCTGGGCAAGCGCCTCGGCATCGGGATATTTCCTGAATAGCGCCGGCGTCACCATGTTGACACGGACGTCGGTGCACTGCGCCGAGAGAATCGTGGCGCAGATGAGTTGAAAAGGATTGGTGAAGTCGAGCTCGCAATGGGCGTCTGGGTACGTTTCCTTGAGCCGGGCAAGAATCTTGGGGAATCGTTCCTGAACGGAAGCAAGCTTGCCACCGTGCGGCGCGTGTCCGTCCGCATTGCTCGCGGCCTTCTTCACCGCCCGTTTCACTCTTCCTTCCTCGCGAACGTCAGGAAACCCTCAGCACTCATCGTGTTCACCACCTGCGCCGGGGCTATACCGCCCTTCCGGGCGCTGCCCACGCCCCATCGCATGTTGCCGATGCCGAGCACGCTGTGCGCATCGGCGCCGATCGAGATCATGGTGCCCAGCTCCCGGGCGCGCGGGAGGTAGCGCCAGTCAAGGTCCAGCCGATGCGGGTCGGCGTTGATCTCCATCGCGACGCCGCGTTCAGCGGCACGAGCGAGCACCGCGTCCATGTCGAGCTCGTACGGCTCGCGGGAAAGCAGGAGCCGACCCGTCGGATGGCCGATGATGGTTACGTGCGGGTCATCCAGCGCCGCCAGCATGCGCGCCGTCATGGCATTCCGATCAAGGCTGAAGCGATTGTGTATGGATGCGATCACGAAGTCCAGCCGATCGAGCACCCGCGCGTCGTAATCAATCCTTCCATCCTTGAGAATGTCGGCCTCGATGCCCTTGAGGATGCGAATGCCCTTGAGCTCGTCATTCAGCGCGTCTATCTCGTCCGCCTGCCGCTGCAGGGCTGCGGGTGAGAGTCCACCGGCGTATGCCGCCGCCTGGCTGTGGTCGGTGATCCCGATCCATTCGTAACCCTGGGCCTGCGCCGCCACTGCCAGGTCCCGGATGGTTGAGGTGCCATCGGAATATCCGGTATGGCAATGCAGAAATCCCCGCAGGTCAGTGTCAGTGATCAGTGCCGGCAGGGCGCCCTCGGCCGAACGCGCAATTTCACCCATGCCCTCGCGGAGCTCTGGCGGAATCCATGCGAGGCCGAGCTGCGCGTAGAGCGACGCTTCGTCCGGGGTTGGGACGAAAACACTGCCACGCCAGAGCGCGGCGCCCGTGAGGGTCATCCCGCGCTCGCGAGCGCGATCCTCCAATTTCCGGATGTGCGTCTCGCTTCCCGTGGCCTCGGCCAGCACCGCGCCGGCGTTCACCGGCGGTGTGGCGATGACCTGGATGGCGGATCCGCCCGCAAAGTGGAGCGTCACCTGGCGCTCATCACGCCCGGCAAATTCATCCACGCCCGGGAGATCGGACAAGGCTCGAAAGAGGCTGGCCGGCGGCACGTCGGACACGACGACGATCACCACTTCGTGGATTACTTCCATGGCGCGACGCACGTCGCCGGCGATCGACACCTCGATGATGCCGGGCACCTGCCTCAGTGCACCCACGAGGGCCTGCGCTTCCTGCTCGGCATGATGCCGGAGCCTGAGGCCCTGCGCGCGTCGCAGGAACTGGATGCTCGTGAGAATATTTTCGGCCGTGCGCGGTCCGAAACGGGGCAGCTTGGCCAGACGGCCGTCGCGCGCCGCCGCCTCCAGTTCAGGGAGGGAATCGATACCAAGCAGCTTGTGCACCTGGCGGATGCGCTGGGCACCGAGACCCGAGATGCGGGACATCTCGACCAGGCCAGGCGGAACTTCCTTGCGCAAGGCATCGAGCATCCGGGAGTGACCGGTTCGCGCCAGTTCCTCGATGATCTGGAGCGTGGCAGGACCGATTCCGCGCGTTACAGCGACGGTGCCATCAGCGAGGGCGGCCTGCAGATCCTTCGGAATCGCGGCAAGGGCTCGGCCCGCAGCGCGGAAGGCGCGAACCCGGAAGGCATTTTCTCCCTTGAACTCCAGCAGCGACGCAATCTGCTCCAGCGCACGGCTTGCGCCTCGGCGGTCCATCACCGAGCCACCAGGAGGCGTCATCCCACCTGCACGCCGGCGCCCAGTTTGCGCGCGCGCCATCCCAGCTCGAGCAATTCTTCCCCGCCAGCGATGGAGTGCAGGCCCGCGGCGTCGCCACCCGGCATGACGGGGCCAAAGAGCACGGAGCCATCGGGCCGGGCCAGGTTCGCGGCGCGCGGCCCGGCAGCCTCGACCACGCTGAAGCCGTCGCGCTCGCGGTTCATGCCGAAAACACCCAGAACGCGGAGCTCGCCACTCTGGTCATGGTGCACGAATGCGCCATCGAGCGGCTCATGCGGCTCGCCTTGCAGCACTTCACCCCAGACGTGCCGCTCCGGGAGCTGAACGTAGAATGGCGAGACGATTTCGCCGTCGGACACGGGCGGTGTCGAACCGAGAAAGGCTTCGAGCTGCTCGGTGGGGACGCTGGTGTAGGGTTGGCCCGCGTCCCAGAAGAGATAGGCGTGGTGGACGAAGGCAACCAGCTGATCGATGGCCTCGCCCACCCCCTCGGTCGGACGCAGGTCGCGGATCAATTGCACTGCTTCGGGGCTGACCAGGAAGGCGTCGCGGTCGCGCGGATCGCGGCCGTCACGGGCCAGTTCTTCCTTGAGCGAAGGGAAGCGCTGTTCCGCGAGCGGATCGAACGCCAGGTCGAAGGGGGTTGGGCGCGGCATACCAGCAAGGTAATCCGTCCCGGGCTTCACGGCTCCTTGGGCAGGAAGCCGTCCAGGACCTGGCGGAACGCGTCGGGGCGCTCCACGTAGGGCACGTGGCCGCACCGCTCGAGCGGGAAGAACTCAGCCTCGAGGCAGTCGGCAGTGACGCGCGCCGTTTCCAGCGGGATCGGATCGCTGGTGCCATGCATGACCAGTGCGGGAAGCGAGAGCGCTCGAAGGGCGGGACGAAGGTCGTAGTTGCCGAGCGACTGCCAGACGTCCTGCTGGGTGCGGCCGGTGACGCGGAACGGAGTGAGATTGGCTGCCAGCGCGGGATCGTGGAAGTAGGGGACGACGCTCAACTCGAACAGCCGCTTCTGGTATGCGTCGGGATCCTTCTCGCGAAGGCCGCTTTCGCGCAGCGCCTTCCGCTGGGCCTGCAGTGCGGGATCGAGATTGCGGCGGGAGAATTCGTCCTCGAATTCCCCGCGGGCGGCACGCCAGCCTGGCGCCGGGGAAACGAGTGCCAGCCGGCTCACCCGGTCAGGGTGATGGATGGCGTAGAGCATGGCGAGCAGCCCGCCCCAGGAATAGCCCGCAATGGTGAGCGTGTCGAGTTGCCAGATTTCTCGCAGCGCTTCGAGGTCCGCCACCTGCTCCTGCCAGCCCACCGGAACCTCGCGCTCCACCGGTGAGCGGCCGCCGCCGCGCTGGTCGTAGAAGATGAGCGTGCGGCCGGTGGCCAGCAGGTCAAAGCCGGGAAGGAGATAGCCGTGATCTGCGCCGGGACCGCCATGGAGCACGACCACCGGCGGTCCCTCTCCGCTGCGGCGCTCGAACAGCTCGACGCCGCGCACCGACCGCGTGAAGGTTTCCGCCATTCAGAGCAGGACGGCGAGCGCGTCCGCCACCTTCCGGACCTCGGCCTCTTCCTCGGGCGTGAACGGATCGGTCACGTCGCTGTCAATGTCAATCTGGCCCAGGATCAGGTCGCCGCGGCGGATGAGGACTACGAGCTCGGACCGGGTCCAGAGGTTGCACGCGATGTAGTTCTCGATGGCGCGCACGTCGCCAATGTTCTGGTCCTGCTTCTCGGCGACGGCGGTGCCGCAGACGCCGTGGCCCACGGCAATGCGGGTGTGCTCGGTCTCACGGCCGTCGTAGGCGTCGAGCACCAGCTCGCCGTCGTGCAGCATGTACATGTAGACCGAAGTGTAGGGCGGGCCGGCGGCGCGGATCTTCTCGGCCGCGAACTTGAGCAGGTCGGCGCCCAGCATGTCCCGCCCGAACGCGCCGCGCAGTGCCGCCACGACGCGGTCTCCGTTGAGAATAGCCATGCGTCAGTCCCTGGTGCCGAAGGTGGCGTGGAGCGTCAGCGTGCTGTTGTTCCGGTGGATGACGATATCCGCCTGGTCGCCCGCCTTGTAGCGGCGAAGTGCGTCGGTCATTCCCTGGAGATCGGGAACCTCATGCGGACCGATCTTCGTGATGA
>DASSHL010000069.1:0-13594 GCA_035692845.1 Gemmatimonadales bacterium | reverse complement strand
GTCGCCAAGGAGCGGAATCATGTCGCGGAGGAGCAGCGGATCGTAACTGCAGTCGCAGTCGATGGAGCAGACGATCTCGGTGCGGGAGCGGAGGATGCCGGTCCGGATGGCGGCGGCGATGCCCTGATTCCGCGGATGCCTCACGAGGCTCACGTCGCCCCGGCCGCCGAAGATTCGCTCGAGGGTGGCCCAGGTGGCATCGGTGCTGCCGTCATCCACGAAGACATACTGCACCGCCCACTGCGCGTCGAGCTCGGCGGCGAGGTCCCTGAGCGTATTGGCAAGGTAGGGAAGTGACTGCTCCTCGTTGAAGCAGGGGACGACGATGGTGATCGACGGGCGCTGTGAGCTATGAGCTGTGAGCTGTGGGCTGAGCAATGGAGCGCCCTGGCCCCTCGACACCTCGACTTCTCGACCATCTCCAACACGTTCCTGCTCCAGCCCGAGAAACCCCGCCGCCGAGCCAAACTTGTGCCGCCCCAGCCACGCAGTCACAAACTCGCGGGTGCGCTCGAGGTTGCGGTACTGCCGCACCCGCTGCAGCAATGGTGCTGCCACGCGGGGCTGCTCCGGATCCAGCTCCCAGACATGGAAATACATCACGAAGGGCGCCGCCTCCTCCCGCATCCAGCGCTCGATGCGGCCATCGATGAAGCGCGCGGGGAGCTGGCGGGCGTAGTTGCCACCCGCGATCGGGAGGGTTTGTCCGAAGACCGTGGTGGTGCTGACGGGCAGTTCCCAGATGCAGCCGCTTTCGGTTTCCACCGGATGGGCGTGACGGCGCCATGGCTCCCTGGCGAAACGGCGAAGGAACGGCGCCAGGCTCGAGTCGTAGGCATAGCCCTCGGCGGCGAGCACGTCGAGCGCCCAGAGGTTGGCCGGGTGGTACCAGAGCCGGGCAGCGCGGTGGCCGAGCACCCGGACGCCTGCTGCGCGTTCGATCGCTTCCCGGGAACGGCTGAGATCGTCGCGGAACGATCCGGGATCGAGGCTCGCGACGCTGCGATGGTCGTAGCCCCGACTCGCGATCTCGTGGCCTCGCTCGGCGATGCTGCGGACCAGTTCAGGCGCGATGTCGGCGATCCATCCGAGTACAAAGAACGTCGCCCGGGCGCCGGCCGCTTCCAGCAACTCGAGCGTGCGCGACGTGCTCCGCTCCAGCCGCCGTTCGAAGCGCGGCCACTGGCGCGGCTCGATCAGGCGGTCGAACGCGTCAACCTGGAAAAAATCTTCCAGGCCAACCGTCAGGACGTGGTGGCGAGACAAAGGGGAAGTCATTCTGGGTCCGGATGAAAAGAAAAGACCGTCCGGTACAGCTTTTTGCAAGTACGGGGCCAGAGTGAAACGCCGGCCGGGTCAACAGGCTGGCGAGCGGCCGCGTGCTGCGCTCAGCGCCTGGCGCTCAGCGCTCAGCCGCCAACTGACGCACCGATCCATCGGGGCGTCGCGTCCGTGCGACGCCACCGTCAGGATGGCGTGCGCCATCTTCATGATCCGACTAAACTGCGGACGCGCCACCCTTACCCGATGACCCGGAGCCCAAGTGAGCCGGACCACGTACCGCCGCACCAAGATCGTAGCCACGCTGGGCCCCAGCTGGGACACGCCCGACGGGATGCGAAGCCTGCTGGATGCCGGCGTGGACGTCGTGCGGATCAACAGCTCGCATGGCACCCCCGAAATCCGGGAGCGGTGGATCAGGGACCTGAAGGAGGTTCTCAAGGAGCGCACCGCCCAGGGCGCGTCGGCCGCCATCCTGGTGGACCTTCAAGGACCGCGCATCCGGGTCGGTCGGCTCGACACGCCTCGCCTGCTCACTCGCGACGAGCGGGTGACCTTCGCGCCCGAATCCACCGCTACCGAGGCCGAGATTCCCACGACCTACGACGCGCTGGCCAGCGACGTGACGGTCGGCTCGCGGATCCTGCTGGACGATGGGCTGCTGGCGGTGGAGGTGACCGCGGTGGACGGGGACCGGGTTCGCGGGACCGTCCTGTACGGTGGCGAGCTTCGCAGCAACAAGGGCATTAACCTGCCCGGCGCGGAGGTCAGTGCCCCGGCAATCAGCGAGCGGGACCGGGAAGAGGCAGCGCGTGCCGTGGAGCTGGGCGTGGACTTCATTGCCATGTCCTTCGTCCGCCGGGCCGAAGACCTGCAGGCCATGCGCAAGCTGATTCCGAAGCGCATCAAGCTCATTGCGAAGATCGAGAAGGATACCGCGCTCAGGAACCTGCAATCGATCATCGCGGCGGCGGATGCCATCATGGTGGCGCGCGGCGATCTCGGGGTGGAACTGCCATTCGAAGAAGTGCCGCTGGCCCAGAAGCGGCTCATTCGCGAAGCCAACCTGGCCCAGAAGCCGGTCATCACCGCGACCCAGATGCTCGAGAGCATGATCCACGCGCCGCGCCCCACGCGCGCGGAAGTCTCCGACGTAGCCAATGCGATCCTCGATGGCACCGACGCCGTCATGCTCTCGGCGGAGACGGCCGTGGGCGCGTACGCACGTGAATCGGTCGAGGCCATGGTTCGCATCGCGCGGGAGCTGGAACGGGAGCGACCCCAGCGCAGCACGGCGCTCGATATCGTGGCGGGGCGGACCCCCGAGGTCGGCGGCGCCTTCGGCCGGCGGGGCACCGATCAGGCCGCGACCCGCACCGAGTCGGCCATTGCGGTGGCCACCTGCGCCGCGGCTGAGCTGCTCCGTACGCCGTGCATCGTGTGCTTCACCTCATCCGGCTTCACGGCGCGCATGGTGGCGGCGTGCCGGCCCAACGTGCCCATTTTCGCCGTGACACCGGAGCCCGAAACTTTCCGGCAACTCGCACTCGTGTGGGGAGTCATCCCCGCGCTGGCGGACCATTATCCCACCTATGAGCACATGCTGCCCGAGGCGCGCCAGCGGTTGCTGGACCGGGGCCTCGCCGAAGCGGGGGACCGGGTCGTGGTGACGGCCGGCGTGCCCTGGGACCAGCCGGGCACCACCAACCTGCTCAAGGTGGAGATCGTCTGAGCGGTGCGGCTTCGATTCCTCGGTACTGGAACGTCGTTCGGCATTCCGCAGGTGGGATGCGGTTGCGACGTTTGCCACTCGAGTGATCCGCGGGACCAGCGCGGCCGAGCGGCCGCGCTGGTCGAGGCGGATGGAGTATCCCTCCTCATTGACACGCCCCCCGAGCTGCGCCTGCAGCTGATCCACGCACAGGTGGAGCGCGTGGACGCCGTGCTCTATACCCACGAGCATGCGGATCATATCGCCGGCATTGACGACCTCCGCGCCTTCTCGGTCCAGGCCGGCCGGCCGTTGCCGGTTTACGGGCCGGCTGAGACGATGGCCCGGCTGGAGCGGGCCTACGAATACATCTTCGATGACCAGGTCCAGCCGGTGCCGGGAACGTCCAAGCCCAGGCTCACGGCGCATGCGCTCGACGCCGGACGCGCGACCCCGGTTGCCGGCCTGCCAGTGCTGCCCCTGGAGTTCTACCACGGCCCCATGCGGGTCTTCGGTTACCGAATCGGCCCGCTGGCATACATTACGGACGTGAAGGCGGTGCCGGCCCGGGTGTATCCGGCGCTGCAGGGCGTGCGGGTGCTGGTGCTGAATGCACTCTGGTGGCGTTCCCATCCGACCCACCTCAGCATTGCGGAAGCCATCGAAGTGGCGCAGCAGGTCGCTGCGCCGCGGACCTTCCTGACGCACCTGACCCATGAGACGGGACATGCTGCGCTCGCCGCCTCGCTGCCGCCTGGCATCGCTCCCGCATACGACGGCCTTGTCGTGGAGGTATCGTGATCACGCTGCAATACGGACGCATGCTGGAGGACGCGCTGGACGGTGGCATCGACGGAGAGCGTGGGCTCTCGCGCTCCCGCCTTGGCGACCTGCAGAAGCGCTTTCCCAGGATCCAGTCGGAGCTGCGCGCGCGGCGGAAGGAAGGGGACTACGGCTTCTATGATCTCGTGCAACAGGAGCAGACGGTTCGCGAGATCCTCAGCTTTGCCGAGGGAATGGGGCAGGCGCACGATCATGTCCTCGTGCTCGGGATCGGCGGTTCCGCACTGGGCACCAAGGCGCTGCTGAATGCGCTGAAGAAACCGGCCTGGAACGAGCTGGACGATGATGCGCGCGAGTTCTTCCCGCGGCTCACGGTGCTGGAAAATGTCGATCCCGTGACCGTTCAGGCCACTCTCGACCGCATCGACCCGCGCCGTGTCCTCGTCAACGTGGTCAGCAAGTCGGGCGGCACTGCCGAGACCATGGCGCAGTATCTCATCGTGCGGCAGTGGCTCGAGCAGGCCCTGGGCGCGGCGGCAGCTCGGCATCTCGTCTTCACGACCGACCCCGAGAAGGGAGCCCTCCGGCAGATCGCGCGCGAGGAGGGGATCCCGGCGCTACCGGTGCCGCCGGGCGTGGGCGGGCGCTACAGCGTGCTGTCGCCGGTGGGACTGCTCCCGGCGGCGCTGGTCGGCATTGACATTGAAGGCCTGCTGCGCGGTGCGGGCCGCGCCGTCGAGCGAGCGGAGGCGGATGATCTCCTGGCCAATGCGCCCGCGCTCTACGCGGCGCTGCTCTGGGCCGCCGATACCTGGCACGGCGCCCGCATCCATGTTGTGATGCCTTACGCCGACCGGCTTCGCGAATTTGCCGAGTGGTATCGGCAGCTCTGGGCGGAAAGCCTGGGCAAGCGCCTGGATCGGCGGGGAGAACTGATCAACACCGGTCCGACTCCCGTAGGCGCCGTTGGCGCCACCGACCAGCACAGCCAGGTCCAGCTTTTCATGGAGGGCCCGTACGACAAGGCCATCACTTTCGTCGACGTGGCGCATCACCCCACCGACGTGACCATTCCCTCGCGTGACGGGACGCCCGACGAGCTGTCCTATCTGGGCGGTCATTCGCTGCAGGAGTTGCTGAGCGCGGAGCTCGAAGCGACCTCGTCCGCGCTGGCACGGATGGGCCGCATGAACATGACCCTGCGGGTGCCGGAGCTCGACGCGGAAAACTTCGGCGAGCTGCTCATGTTCTACCAGGTGGCGTGCGGCTACGCGGGGCTCTGGTACGGAATTGATCCCTTCGACCAGCCGGGTGTGGAACTGGGCAAGCGCCTCACGTACACCGCCATGGGCCGCCCGGGATTTGACGAGCCGATCGCGCCGCGCCCTGCGGGTGATGAGGTGTAGTCCCTTGGCCGCCCCGGGCGTGCCGGATACCTTTGGCCGGTCGGTCGTGATACGGTTCTGGCTTCAGGAGCGAGGTGTGCTGTCGCATGACTGTTGATGCCGCTGCGCTGGCAGCTGAACTTTTTGGGAATGCCGTCTCGGTGGTGCCGGGAGGCGTGGACGTCCGGGACGCCAGCGTCCTGCGTTCGGCCGCCATGGACCGGCTGGCGTACCGGGCTGTGTTCGGCGACACGGATGCGCGGGAAACCGCGCGCTGGCTCCTCTGGGAGCTGGGACAGGTACAGGGGGTCCGCCCTGCATCGATCCACGAGCTCTACCTGGCCCGCGGTCGTGGCGAATGCGCCGGCTTCACGGTGCCCGCCATCAACATCCGGGCGATGGCCTACGACTCGGGGCGCGCCGTCTTTCGTGCGGCCAGGGCCGGGCGGGTGGGGGCGCTGATCGTGGAGATCGCGCGGTCGGAAATCGCGTACACCGACCAGCGGCCGGCGGAGTATGTGGCCGTGATGATTGCGGCGGCGCTGCGCGAAGGTTACCGCCTGCCACTCTTCATCCAGGGCGATCACTGCCAGGTGAGCGCCGCCAAGTATGCGGCTGGCCCGGAGAAGGAAGTTGGCGAGGTCAGGAAGCTGATCGCCGAGGAGATTGCGGCCGGCTTCTACAACATCGACGTGGATACGTCCACGCTGGTGGACCTGAGCCAGCCCACGCTCGAACAGCAGCAGGAGGCCAATTTCGTGCGCGCCGCCGAGATCACGCAGTTCATCCGGGAGCGTGAGCCGGATGATGTCACGGTATCAGTGGGCGCGGAAATCGGCGAAGTCGGCCACAAGAACAGCACAGTGGAAGAGCTGCACGCCTTCATGCAGGGGTACAACGAAACGTGTGAGCGGCTCGGTGTGCGCGAGGGCATCAGCAAGATCTCAGTGCAGACCGGCACCTCGCATGGAGGCGTGGTGCTGCCTGACGGCAGCATCGCGGAAGTGAAGCTGGACCTCGATGCGCTGCGCGACCTCTCGCGCGTGGCGCGCGAAACGTACGGACTGGCGGGAGCCGTCCAGCACGGGGCCAGCACGCTGCCCAGCAGCGCGTTCGGTGCCTTTCCGCGGGTCGAGGCGGCCGAGATTCACCTGGCCACCAATTTCCAGAACATCATTTTCGACCATCCGGCCCTGCCGGATTCACTGCGGCGCCGCATGTACGCCTGGCTGGATGAGAAGGCGGCGGGCGAGCGCAAGGCGGACGACACCGACGAGCAGTTCTACTACAAGACCCGCAAGAAGGCGATCGGCCCCTTCAAGAAGGACCTCTGGGAACTGCCTGAGAATGTCCGATCGGCTGTCGCCGCGGACCTCGAGCGCACCTTTGCATTTCTCTTCGAGCAACTCAACGTGAACGGCACGGCCGATCTCGTGGACCGCACTGTCAAGGCGCCGCTACAGCATCATGCGGCGCTCGACAAGGTGCTGGTCCGCGCGGCGGACGATGCAGATGCCGGCGAGTAGGAGGCCGCATGCCCCGCAGGAAGCCAACCGAAGTGGTCTTTGTCGAGCGCAATGATTCATCTGCCAAGTGGCTCTTCTGGGGCGCGCTGCTGGGCGCCGGCATGGCGCTGCTCTACGCCCCGCGCAGCGGGGAGGAGACCCGGCGCTCACTGCAGCGGCGGCTGCGGCACCTGCGAGCGGCCACCGAGGAACGGATGGATGAGCTGGTGGAGCGCTTTGCTCCTGGCCAGCGCGCCCGCGAAGCCGAGGACCTGGTGGAGGACGAGCTCGACGAGCTCGGTGACGTGGCGGAGGCCACGGCAGCGCCGCCGGTCCGCGTGCCCGAGCTCTCGCCGCGGGAGGAAATCGAGCGCCGGCTCGCTGAGGCGCGCTCCCGGCGCCGCCGGGAAGTGACGCCCGCATTGCCTGAGGAGCCGACGGCCTGAGCGCCGGCCAAAAGGGTGACTGGTATCGCTCGCCGCTGGGGTTCATCTGGCGAGTCCTGCAGGCGGCGGACGAGAGCAGCATCCCCTTCCTGGCGAGCGGCGTCACGTTCGATGCGCTGCTCGCCGCGGTGCCATTCATCCTGCTGCTCGTGGTGGGCCTGACGCAGGTCCTGCAGGCCGTTGCGGGCAGCGGTCCCGATCCGCGCCAGGTCTTCGAAGCGTTCCTGCCACCGCACTCCGGCGGCGCCGGCGATCCGTTCAAGCTCGTCGTGGACCTGCTGAGCGGCGTGGCGCGGAACACCAAGGCGATTTCGCTCGTCGCGATTCCCACGTTCATCTGGTTCAGCACCCGCCTGTTTGCCGGCGTCCGCACCTCGCTCAATCACATCTTTGACGTGGGCCTCCGGCCCCGGCCGCGTCGCAACTTCGTGGTGGCCTGGGCCAGCGGGAAGCTGCGCGACGTCACGATGGTGGTGTTTACCCTGACGCTGTTCCTGCTGAACGCCGCGCTCACGGCGGGGATCGCGCTCCTGCAGGCGCGCGGATTCAGCAGCTCACCGGTGCTGCAATTCTTCCTTACCGCGGGCGGGCGGATCCTGAGCGAAGTGGTGACGGTGGCCTTCTCGGTTTCGCTCTTCTTCGTCCTCTATCGCTTCTCGTCCACCCGGAAGATGCCGTGGTCCTCGGCGCTGCTGGCCGCCTGCTTCACGGCCATCATGTTCGAGCTTGCCAAGCGGCTCTACGCACTGTACCTCGCCAACTTCGCCAGCGCGCGCGCCGCGGCCGGCAACGCCGACATCGGCGCCATCCTGCTCTTCGTGCTCTGGGTCTACTACACGGCGCTCGTCTTCCTGCTGGGCGGCGTGGTGGCGGAAACGTGGGAGCTCCGGAGGATGCAGCATCGGCAGCGGGCGGTTTTGGAGTAGGGACCAGGGTTCAGGGGTCAGGGATCAGGGCGGAAGGACGGAGGCTAGTCCCTGTCGCCCTAGTCCCTAGCCCCTAAGCCCTGGTGCCTAACTACCATGTCTCTCCTCTCCCCGCTATATTCCCCGTGCCCCAGGTCCGAAGGGCGCTGGCGCGCGAACCGCGTCAGGACCTCGCCGGTAGCAGCGCTAAGCGATGTCCGGTGTCGCTTCGGGGAGCCTGGGGCACTTTTCTTTCCACCATGACTATCAGCCTCGCCCGCCGCTATCGCCCCAAGCGTTTCGCTGACCTGCTGGTGCAGGATCACGTGGCCGCCGTATTGCGCGGTGCCGTGGCCCGCGGCCGGGTGGGCCACGGCTACCTGCTCACCGGGCCGCGCGGCGTCGGGAAGACCACTGCCGCGCGCATCCTCGCCATGGCGCTCAATTGCCCCAATCGCGACGCTGACGGTGATCCCTGCGGCGAATGCGAGAGCTGCGAGCGCATCTGGAGCGGCAGCGCCAACCTGGACGTGGTCGAAATCGACGCAGCCAGCAACCGGGGCGTTGACGACGCGCGCGACCTCCGCGAGCGCGCCATGTACGCCGCCTCCCAGGAAGGCCACCACAAGATCTACATCGTGGATGAAGCGCACATGCTCACCCGCGAGGCGTGGAATGCGCTGCTCAAGATCCTGGAGGAACCGCCACCGGGCGTCGTTTTCGTCTTCGCCACGACCGAGCCGCGGAAGATCGAGTCCACCGCAGCGCCCATCATGTCGCGCCTGCAGCGCTTTGACTTCCGGCGTATCGGGCCCATGGCCATCCGGGAGCGCCTGCGCGCCGTGCTCGACGCCGAGGGGATCGCCGCGGAGGACGACGCGCTCACGCTGATCGCGCGGCACGCTGATGGCGGGATGCGGGACGCCTTGTCGGTGCTGGACCAGTGCCTGAGTCTCGGCGAGGGCCGGATCACGGCCGAGCGGGTCCGGGAGACGCTGGGTCTTGCCTCTGACGAACTGCTGACCCGGCTGCTCCGGGCACTGGTGGACCACGATGCCGCGGCCATCTTCGCCCTGGTGGACGACATCGTGGAATCGGGCGCTGATCCTGGCGAGTTCATGAATACCGCCGCCGAATGGCTGCGTGCCAAGCTGATGCTGAGCGTGGGAGCGACACCCGAAGGACTCACCGAGGCGGCGCGCAGGGCGCTGGACGAGATCGGCGACGCTCTCGGTGCCGGTGACATCCTGCGCATGCTCAAGCTGCTGGCCGACCAGGAAGCCGCGCTCCGGAGAAGCGCCCAGCCACGCCTCGTGGCGGAGACGCTGCTGCTCCGGTGGGCGCTGATGGATCGGACGGTAGACCTGGAAGCGGTGCTCGCGGGACGCGGGACGCGGGACGAGGGACGAGGGGCGCGCGACGAGCGAGGAGAGATGAGAGACGAGAAGCGAGCGCCAGCAGCCAGCAGCCAGGAGGCAAAAACCAGCCGCCAGCCGCCGAGCCGCCGAGCCGCCGAGCCGTCGGATTCCTCGTCCCTCATCCCTCGTCTCTCGTCCGACTTCAGTCACGCCGGCCTCTCCGCCATCTGGTCGTCCGTGATCGAGCAGGTGCGCGAGCGGTCCCGCTTCCTGGCCGAAGCGCTCGCCGCAGGCGAGCTGGTGACGGTTGAGCCGCCGCGAGTAGTCGTGGCGCTCCGCGAACCGAACCCGATCTTCCAGGAGTCGCTGGAACAGAAGGCTGCGGAAATCGAAGGAGTTGTTGGCGGCATCGTGGGAGCACCGGTTCGGTTCGAAGTCCAGGGCGCCCCAGCTGCCTCGGCCCCCGTACGTGTCACCGAGGCGGCGATGCGCGCGGAACGGCTCAAGGCGCTCCGGCGCCGGGATCCGGCCCTCGATGCGGCCGCGGATGAATTAGATTTGGAGATCGTGGAGTAGGCGCGGCACACAGGCAGGAAACGCAGGAGCCTATGGCAGACATCCAGCAGTTCATGCAGTTCAGCCAGCAGCTGCATCGCCGGCTGCAGTCCCTCGAAACCGAGCTGGCCGGCCAGACTCGCGAATTCAGCGCGGGCGGCGGGCTCGTACGCGTCGCGGTGGATGGCCGCGGCACCGTGCGCAGTGTCGCGATCGATCCCGAGGCGTTCGCCACGCGCGACGCCGAGTTTGTCTCCGACCTGCTCCTGGCGGCGATCGCGGAGGGGCAGCGGTGGGCGGCCGAGCTGGCGCAGACCGAATATGCCCGCCTGCCGGACAATCCATCCCCGCGCGCGTTGTGAGTTGTGAGCTCCATCGAGACCCTGATCACCGAATTTTCCCGTCTGCCCGGCATTGGACGCAAGACGGCACAGCGGCTCACCTTTCACCTGCTGGCGCAGCAGGCCGGGCAGGTCGGTGCGCTGGCACGTGCGCTCGATGCGGTGGCCGAGCGGGTGCATGCCTGTGAGACCTGCGGCAACCTGACCGAGGAGCAGCCCTGCGCCATCTGCCGGGATCCTCGGCGCGACGCCACCTTGCTCTGCGTGGTCGAGGAGCCGTCAGCCGTGCCTGTGGTGGAACGGGCCGATTTCCGGGGGCGTTACCACGTGCTGGGCGGCCGGCTCTCGCCGCTCGACGGCATTGGCCCTGAGGCCTTGCGCATGGACGCCCTGCTGGAGCGCGTCCGCAGCGGCACCGTACGGGAGGTCATCCTCGCCACCAATCCCTCAATGGAGGGTGAAGTGACCGCTACCTACATCCAGCAGCTGCTCGCGGGTCTTCCCGTGCGGGTCACCAGGCTTGCGCGCGGGCTCCCCATGGGGGGCGATCTGGAATTTGTGGACGGGGTCACGCTGGCGCATGCGCTGACCGCGCGACAGGAGGTGGGGTGATGCGTTCGCGGGGCGGGGTCTTTGCGATGGCGGCCGGGGTCGGTATTATCGCCGGCTGGGCGCTCGCACAGGAGCGCTACGTCCATCACCGACAGGACCTCTTCCACCGGCAGCCCCTCCGGCGGCTGGCGGCGCTGGGCTACCTGGCTGGCCAGGAGAGCGTGGAGACCGCTCGCCTCCTGCGCGATTACGTGGCCTGGGAGCCGCAGCCGCTCCTGCGCCGCCGGGGGGAAGGCATCCTCCGCAGACTCGAAGCTTCACTCGCGTAAGGGCGGGCCTGCATGCCGAACGCCTCCAGCTGGTCGTTCAGTGAGGACGATTCACGCCGTATCGATGATATCCTGAAGAGTTTCCTGGGCGACGCGAGCGCGCGGACGGCGCTGATCGTGGACCGCACCGGGCAGCTGGTGGCAACCGTGGGCGAGCCGGTGCAGTTTGATCCCACCGCATTCGCATCGCTCACCGCCGCGGACTTCAGCGCCAACGACCAGTTGGCCCGCATGCTGGGCGAGCCCGAGTTCGGTGCGCTGTTTCACCAGGGCGAGCGCGAATCCATGTACCTCGCCGACATCGCCCGGCGGGTAATCCTCGTGGTCCTGTTTGATAACAGCACCACGCTCGGGCTCGTCAAGCTCCGGGTGCGCAACGCCGTCACCCAGCTCAACACGGTGTTCACTGACATGTTCAGCCGCGCCGATCAGGGCGTGGCCTCGCCCAAGGTCGAGACCGGCTTTCTGGGCGATGCGGAAGACGAAATTGACCGGCTTTTCGGGGCCTGAGGGGACACGCCACGCATGTCCATGATCAACTACGCCTCCCGCGAGATCAACTGCAAGCTGGTCTACTACGGGCCGGGCCTCGGCGGCAAGACCACGAACCTCGAGTTCGTGTACAACAAGGTGGCACCCGCCGCGCGCGGCAAGATGATCTCCCTGGCCACGGAAACCGAGCGCACCCTCTTCTTCGACTTCCTGCCAGTGGACCTTGGCACCATCCGCGGGTTCAAGGTCAAGTTTCACCTCTACACCGTGCCGGGCCAGGTCTATTACAACGCCTCGCGCAAGTTGATCCTCAAGGGCGTGGACGGGGTGGTGTTCGTGGCCGACAGCCAGCTGGAGCGGATGGAGGCCAATATCGAAGCCATGCAGAACCTGTACGACAACATGACCCAGCACGGCTACGACCTGACCAAGCTGCCGTTCGTGGTACAGTACAACAAGCGCGACCTTCCCAACGCATCGCCCATCGAGGAACTGCAGGCGGCGCTCAACCCGGGCTGGCCGGTGGAAGACCCGGTGCGCCAGCGCCTCCTGGCCGACACCGAGCACCCCGGGGAATACCTGGTGTGGCAACAGGACGGGCAGTGGATCGAGCGGGCGCCCTTCTTCGAGGCCGTCGCGGCCACTGGCGAAGGCGTGTTCGACACGCTCAAGGCGATCAGCAAGAGCGTGGTCAAGACATTGGGGTAGCGGGTCGTCGGCCTTCAGTCGTCGGTTCACCGACGACCGACGACCGAAGTCCATCACGGGCGGCTTTTCACCATCGGAGCACCATTCGCGTCATGTGGACGCTTCCGAATATCATCACGATCGTCCGCATCTGCTTCACCCCGGTCATTGCCCTCCTGCCGTTCATAGAGGGCTACTGGCCCAAGGTGATCTGCTTCCTCATCTTCATCATCGCGGCGGTCAGCGACCTGTTTGACGGCTACCTGGCGCGCCGCTGGAACCAGGTCACCGACCTGGGCAAGCTGCTCGACCCGATCGCCGACAAGCTGCTCCTCTTCGCCACGCTGATCCCCATCTACGTCATTTCGCAGCAGCGCCACGATCTCTACGACATTCCCGTCTGGGGCAGCATTCCCCTCTGGGTCTGCGTCCTGCTGATCGGGCGTGAGCTCGCCATGACCGGCTTCCGCTGGTGGGCCAAGCGGAAGGGCGTGGTGATTCCGGCTGGCGGGGCGGGCAAACTGAAGACGGTATTCCAGAACATTTTCGTCGGCGCCATCATACTCTGGTTTGCCTTCCGTGACGCCCGGAAGCCGCTCGGCTGGGACCACAACCGCTTCGCGAATTTCTGGAATACCTTCCACGGTAACTTCGTCACCGTGGTGCTCGCCATAGCTACGGCGCTCACCGTTTACTCGTTCGTCGTCTACATCTACCGCTATCGCCGCCTCATTTCCCAGCGCTGATCGGATCACGCTCCCGTGCACGTTGAACTGCTGACCATCGGCAACGAGCTGCTGCTCGGGCAGGTGGTTGATACCAATGCCGCCGAGCTGGCCCGGACACTCGCCGACGCCGGCATCCAGGTCCGCCATCGCTCGACCGTCGGCGATGACGTCGAGAGCATCGCGAGCGAAGTGCGCCAGGCGCTGGATCGAAGCGGCGCCGTCATTACCACCGGCGGCCTCGGCCCTACCCGGGATGACGTCAGCAGGCCGGCGGTGGCCGGTGTGCTGGGCCTGCCGCTCGAGTTCAGCGATGAAGTGTGGGGCCACATCCTCGAGCGCTATCAATATTTCGGCCGTGTCCCGGCGGAAGCCAACCGGGTGCAGGCCCAAGTGCCGCACGGGGCGACGATTCTCCGGAACCGATGGGGCACTGCGCCGGGACTCTGGATGGATGTCGCGGAGCCCGCGGGTGGCCTGGTCGTCATGCTGCCCGGCGTACCCTACGAAATGCGCATGCTCACCGAGCATGAGCTGCT
>DASSHL010000068.1:0-3528 GCA_035692845.1 Gemmatimonadales bacterium | reverse complement strand
GGCGTGCGGCCCGGCATGCGGATGGAGCAGGAAGAGATCTTCGGCCCTGTGCTGAGCGTGATCCGGGTCAATTCCTATGAGGACGCGGTCAAGGTCAACAACGGCGTGGCGTACGGCCTTTCGAGTTCCATCTACACCACGGATGTCAATCGGGCCTTCCGGGCCATGGAAGACCTCGACAATGGCATTACGTACGTCAATGCACCGACCATCGGCGCGGAGGCTCACCTGCCCTTCGGCGGCGTCAAGGCCACGGGCAATGGGCACCGCGAGGGCGGGTGGGAAGTATACGACTTCTATTCCGAGACCAAGGTGTGCTACGTGGACTACTCCGGCACGCTGCAGCGCGCACAGATTGACAACTATGAGTGACGCGGGGTAAGGTTACCGGGTCCTTCCGCTTCAGCGTAACGAGGTTCCATCGCATGCGTCCCTTGCAGGTCGGCGGCAGTAAGCACGGGCCTTCCTTCGACGACAGTTCGCTCGATCAGTATCTCCGGGAGATCAGCCGCTATCCGCTGATCAACCAGGAGGAGGAAGTGCGCCTGGCCCAGTGCATCCGCACCGGGGACGAGGAGGCGCTCGACAAGCTGGTGCGCAGCAACCTGCGGTTCGTGGTTTCGGTGGCCAAGAAATACCAGAACCAGGGGGTCTCACTCTCGGACCTCATCAATGAGGGCAACCTTGGCCTCATCCGGGCGGCGCACAAGTTCGACGAGACCAAGGGGATCAAGTTCATCTCCTACGCCGTCTGGTGGATCCGCCAGGCCATCCTCCAGGCTCTCGCGGAGCAGAGCCGGATCGTCCGGGTGCCGCTCAACCGGGCGGGCACGCTCCACCGCATCGGTCGCCGTTCTTCGGCACTGCTCCAGGAACTGGGCCGTGAGCCGACCGCTTCCGAGATTGCCGAAGGCATGGACATCTCGATGGAAGAGGTCGAGAAGACGCTCTCCATCTCGCAGAACCATCTTTCCCTGGACGCGCCGCTTACGCCCGGCGAAGACAACAAGCTGCTCGACTACCTGCCCGACACCCAGAACCCGGGGCCGGATTCCGAAACGTTCGAGCACGCGCTGACCGAGTCCATCGAAGAAGTGCTCTCCACCCTCAAGGAGCGTGAGGCCAAGGTGCTTCGCCTCTACTTTGGCCTCGACAGCCCCGAGCCCATGACACTCGAGGAAATCGGCAGCATGCTGGGCATCACCCGGGAGCGCGTCCGCCAGATCAAGGAGAAGGCGCTCTCGCGGCTCCGCCACGTGAGCCGGGCCCGCGCGCTCGAGAGCTTCCTCGCCTGACTCATGGCTTCCGCTTCCTCCTTCGACATCTCCACCGGCGCCGATCTCCAGGAAGTTGACAACGCGGTCAACCAGGCGGTCAAGGAGATTGCCCAGCGGTACGATTTCAAGGGCACCCACTGCAGCATCGAGCTGGACCGGACGCAGGGCCTCATCCGCCTCGCCGCTGACGATGACTTCCGCATGAATGCGCTCATGGACGTCCTGCGCGGCAAGCTGGTGAAGCGCGGCGTGCCACTGCAGAACGTAGGCTTTGGCGAGCCGGAGCCGGCCAGCGGCCAGTCGGTGCGCCGCACGGTCACGCTGACGCAGGGCATTCCTGCCGATGCAGCCAAAAGGATCCAGCAGGCCATCAAGCAGGGCGGCTTCAAGAAGGTGCAGGCCAGCATCCAGGGTGATGAGCTGCGCGTCTCGAGCCCTTCCCGCGACGAACTCCAGGCCGTCATGACAGCGCTCCGGGCACAGGACTTCGGCATCGAGCTGACGTTTGGCAATTACCGGGGCTGATTGCCGCCGGTGGCTGGTGACAATCCTTGTCACCACGGCAGCGATCGCCTGCACCGGCACCGCCGTCATTCCGCCGCCGGAAACACCCCCCGAGCCGGTGCCCGCGCCGCCGCGCGAGCCAACGCCACCGGCACCGACTCCCAGAGAGCCCGAGCAACCACCAGCTGTACGCCATGTCGCCGAAGACCACGCCCCAACGGTGCGGGTCGGGCTGCTGGTCGGAGTGGGCTCGGCGCAGGTCTCAGCCGAGAGCGGCCTCGAAGCGTTTACCCGAGGCGGGGCACCGCTCGCCAGCATGCGCGCCGCGGAGACCTGGGTGGCGCGGCGGAGCGGTCCCAATGTGCTCCTGGATGGGCCAGGGGCGGACATCGGGCCAGCGTCGTCGGTGACCCTGCAGCCAAGGGATGGCGGCACCGTAATGGTCAACGGTCGCAGCTACCGTGGCTCCCTCGAGTTGATGGTGACGGACAGCGGCATCACCGTGGTCAACCAGGTTTCGCTCGAGGACTACCTGCCGGGCGTGGTCGGAGCTGAAATGGGTGCCCGGCCGGCAGGTGACCGCGAGGCACTCGAGGCGCAGGCGATCGTCTCCCGTACCTACGCGCTGAGGAACCGCGGCCGCTGGGCCCCCCAGGGGTTTGACTATCAATCAGGTGTCTCGGACCAGGTCTACGGCGGCGTGAACGCGGAGAACGCCGGTTCCAGGGACGCCGTGAGGCAGACGGCCGGCCTCATCGTCACCTGGAACGGCCGGCCGATCGATGCCTTCTTCTTCTCGACCTGCGGCGGCCGCACCGAACTCGGGACTGAAGTCTTCCGCGGCGCGAATCCCGCCTATCTTCGTTCAGTATCTGATCTCGCGCCTGATGGGACTGCCTACTGCAGCCTGTCGCCACGCTTCCACTGGCGGGAAGAATTTACCGGCCGCCAGCTGCGAGACGCCTTGCGCCGCTACCTGCCGGCGGCCACCAGTGTCCCGGCAGAGCGGGTGAGCCGGATCCGTGACATTCGTGTCAGCAGCAGGACAGAGTCAGGCCGCGTGAAGAGCATGGTGGTGGGGCTGCCCGGCGGGGATGTTACGGTACCCGGGCCGGCCGTTCGCCGCGTGCTTCGCGACCAGTCGGGGAATATTCTCCGGAGCACCTTGCTCACCCTTCGCGCCACCCACGCCGGAGGCGAAGTTTCCCATCTCGTGGTCGAAGGCTCGGGCGCCGGACATGGCGTCGGCTTCTGCCAGTGGGGAGCCGTGGGCCGGGCTCGTGCGGGCCAGGACCACGAACAGATCATTGCGGCGTATTTTCCGGCTACGCGGATAGAGCGGGCCTACTAGATGGACGCGGGAAACGTGACGCGGGCAGCTGAACATACGGGGCGTCTCTTGCTGGTCGCGTCCCGCGTCTTGCGTCCCGCGTCCTTGCATCGGAGCGTACATGACTGACAATCTCCGCATCGGGATCATCGGTGGCGGCGCCATTGTGCAGGTGGCTCACCTGCCAGTGCTCCGGAAGATCAAGGGCGTGGAGGTGGTCGCCCTCTGCGACACCGATCTCCCGAAGGCCCGGGCCATCGCCAGCCGCTTCGGTGTGCCCAACGCCTACGACGATATCGAGGATGTCCTGCGGACCGACGGGCTCGATGCCGTGGTCATCTGCACGCCCAATCACCTGCACGAAGCGCACATCATGGCGGCGCTGGACGCCGGCCTTAACGTGCTGGTCGAGAAGCC
>DASSHL010000067.1:0-4655 GCA_035692845.1 Gemmatimonadales bacterium | reverse complement strand
GACACGACGCTCATCAGCTTGATGAGGATGTTCATGGCGGGCCCGCTGGTGTCCTTGAAGGGGTCGCCGACCGTGTCGCCGACGACAGCGGCCTTGTGCGGCTCGGCGCCCTTGCCGCCGAACTCGCCTCCTTCGATGTGCTTCTTGGCATTGTCCCAGGCGCCGCCGGCGTTGGCCATGAAGAGCGCGAGCAGGACGCCGGAAAGCGTGGCCCCCGCAAGCAGGCCGCCCAGCGCCTTGATGCCAAGCAATGAGCCCACCAGCACCGGAGCCAGGATAGCGGTGACGCCCGGCAGGATCATCTCTCGCAGCGCGGCGCGGGTCGAGATGTCGACGCAGCGAGCGCTGTCGGGCTTGGCCGTACCCTCCATGAGCCCCTTGATCTCGCGGAACTGCCGCCGCACTTCGGCCACCATGCCCTGGGCGGCCCGGCCCACGGCGGTCATGGTGAGCGCGCCGATCACGAATGGCAGGGTGCCGCCGATGAAGAGCCCGATGACGACCATCGGGTCCACCAGGTCGAGCGAGAGCACCGTGCCGGACGGGCTCACCGCTGTCGCGTACGCGCTGAAGAGTGCAAGTGCGGTGAGTGCCGCCGAGCCGATGGCGAAGCCCTTGCCGATGGCGGCCGTGGTGTTGCCCAGGGCATCCAGGCTGTCAGTGATGGAGCGGACGGCCGGGCCGAGCCCGCTCATCTGGCTGATGCCGCCCGCGTTGTCCGCGATCGGTCCGTAGGCGTCAACCGTCATGGTCACGCCCACCGTGGCCAGCATGCCGACGGCCGAAATCGCGATGCCGTACAGGCCGGCCTGGTCGAACGCGACAAAGATGGCGGCGCAGATGAGCAGCAGCGGGATCAGGGTGCTCATCATGCCGACCGAGAGTCCGGCGATGATGTTCGTCGCGGGGCCAGTGGTGGAGGCCTGTGCGATCCGGCGAATGGGAGGGCCAGCGGTGTAGTACTCGGTGGCAAGGCCAATCAGCACGCCGGAGACCGTGCCAGCGACCACGGCCCAGAACGGCCCCATCGCAGGATGGCCCGCCATGCCGATGGGCAGCATCCTCGTGATGAACCATGCACCCGCGATGAAGAGGCCCGCACCAATGAAGGTGGTGAGCCTGAGCGCGCTGGCAGGGGACCCGCGCTCGAGCAGCTTCATGGCGCCAATCCCGATGAGCGAGGCGGCCAGCCCGACGATGGTCATCACGATGGGCAGCGCAATGGCATTCATCCGGAAATCGGTGGCGATCGCCGGCGAGGTGGCGGCGAGTGCCAGGGTCGCGATGATGGCGCCCACGTAGCTCTCGAAGATGTCGGCGCCCATGCCAGCCACGTCGCCCACGTTGTCGCCCACGTTGTCGGCGATGGTGGCGGGGTTGCGCGGATCATCCTCGGGAATGCCCGCTTCGACCTTGCCCACGAGATCCGCGCCCACATCGGCGGCCTTGGTGTAGATGCCACCACCCACGCGCGCAAAGAGCGCGATGCTCGACGCCCCCATGGCGAACCCGCTGATCACTTCACTGAAGTACTTGAACGCAGCGTCATCGATGGCGCCGGGCGCGGCCCAGTTGAGCAGGTAGCTCGTGACCAGGCCGATGCCCAGGAGGCCGAGCGACGCGACGGCGAGGCCCATGACGGCCCCGCCGCTGAACGCCACGCCCAGGGCTCGAGCCTGCCCGCTATCGCGGGCCGCTTCCGAGGTGCGCACGTTCGCCTTGGTCGCGGCCTTCATGCCGAACAGGCCCGCGGCGATCGAACAGCCACCGCCGAGGATATAGGCGAGGCCGGTCTTGATGTCGACCACCCACGCGAGCAGCGCGGCGACCACGAGAATGAACGGCAGGAGCACGGTGTACTCCCGGCGCAGGAAGGCCATGGCGCCGGACTCGATCAGCCCCGCCAGTTCCTGCATCGTCGAGCTGCCGGGCGAATGCCGCTTGAGGCTCAGGTATACCAGCACTGCAATCACAAGTCCGACACCGCCGGCAACGACGGCTATGGGGGCGAACTGGGTCACTGCTCCTCCACTCAATGATTGAACCGGCTCATCGCGCGCTCGATGCCTTCTTCCACCCAGCACGCAACGGCTTCCACCATCGGGTCCAGCAAGGCCTCCAGCACTGCATTCTCTTCGCGGTCAAAATCCGCCAGCACGAAGTCCGCCAGGTCCTCGACCGCGTCGGGCCTCGGCCCGATCCCGATCCGGAGCCGGGCATAGTCCTGCCGTCGCAGTACGGCCTCGATGCTTCGGAGACCATTGTGCCCGCCGTTCGATCCCGCGCCGCGCAGGCGAAAGCGTCCCAGGGCGATGGCGACATCGTCCACCAGAACCAGCAGATCTTGGCTGGGATCGAATGCGGAACCGGCGAGCAGCGGCGCGAGCACCGCACCGCTGCGATTCATGAATGTCTGCGGCTTGAGCAGCCGGACGTCCTGCCCAGCCACCTTCGCCACTGCCTCGCGGCCCCGATCGCTCCGGCGGAAGGGACCGGCCCGCCACTGTTCGGCCAGCCGGTCCGCCAGCCGGAATCCGGCATTGTGCCGGGTGCCGGCATACTCCGGGCCCGGGTTCCCGAGGCCCACGATGGTCCGCAGGGGTTACGCTTCCTCTTCTTCGTCCTCTTCGGCCTTCGGCTTCCGGATGAGCTCCGGCTCCGCCTCCGGCGCGGCTTCGACAGTCACGGGTGCGGCTTCCTCGCTCCGCGGCGCGCCGACGGTGGCAACGACCTGATCCGGGTCATCCAGGATTTCCGCCCGCTCCAGCTTGATGTCGCGCACAAAGATGGAGTGGCCAATGGTGAGCGATGTCACGTCCACGTCGATGCTGTCGGGCAGGTCGGCGGGGAAGACTTCGATTTCAAGTTCGCGCCGCACGTGGTCGAGGATGCCGCCGAAGTTGCGGACCCCATCAGGGACGCCCTTGAGGTGCACCGGAACGCTCACCGTGATCTTCTCATCCGCGTGCACTTCGTAGAAGTCCACATGCAGGATGGTGCTCGAGCGGAGCGGGTCCCGCTGCACTTCGCGGATGAGGGCACGCACGGGGGCGCGATCATCCACGGTCACCTCGAGCATCGTCGCGGCGGTGGCTCCCTGGAGCGCGCGGCCGAGGACGGCGCCATCAAGCATCAGGGATTCCGGCTCGCGTCCATGCCCGTAGATGACGCCGGGGACCTTGCCGTCACGCCGGGCGGACCGTGCCGCACCCTTGCCGGTAGTCGTGCGGCTGCCCGCCGCGAGTTTCACCTGGTTTGCCATGTCTCGTTTTCCTTCGTGTCATCGGCGCGGAGGCGCGCCCGTCATTCGAACAGCGAGCTGACCGACTGGTCGCTGTGCGTGTAGCCAATGGCCTTCGACAGCAGTCCTGCGATTGACAATACCCGGAGCCGGTCAAACCGGCGCTCCGCTGGAATCTCGATGGTATTGGTCACCACCACTTCCTTGACCGGAGAGGCCGCGAGCCGCTGCATGGCTGGCCCGGAGAGCAGGCCGTGGGTGGCGCAGCAATAGACATCCTCGGCACCCAGCCGCTTCAGCGCGTTTACCGCTTCCGCCATGGTCCCGGCGGTATCGATCATGTCGTCCGGGATGATGCAGTCCCGGCCGCTCACTTCACCCACCACGTTGAGCACCTCGGCGACGTTGGCCGAGGGGCGCCGCTTGTCGATGATGGCCAGCGACGCATTCAGGCGCTTGGCAAATCCGCGCGCCATCTTGGCGCTGCCCACATCGGGCGCGACGATCACGAGGTCGCGCAGCTGCTTCTGCCGGTAGTGATTGACGAGCACCGGCGCCGCGTACAGGTGGTCCACCGGCAGGTCAAAGAACCCCTGCAGCTGATGCTGGTGGAAATCCATGGCCAGCACCCGGTCGGCCCCCGCCATGGATACCATGTTGGCCATAAGCTTGGCGCTGATGGCGACCCGGGGCTGGTCCTTCCGGTCCTGTCGCGCGTACCCGAAGTACGGAATGACCGCCGTGATGCGCGCGGCACTGGCCCGGCGGGCTGCATCCATGAGGAGCAGCAGCTCCATCATGTTTTCCGCCGGCGGGTTGGTGGACTGGATGATGTAGACATCCCGTCCCCGCACGTTCTCGTCGATCTTGACGAAGATCTCGCCATCGGCAAAGCGCCGGATGGTAATGGCGCAGAGCGGCTGGCCGAGGTGGGCTGCCACCTCCTCCGCCAGGGGCCGGTTGGCCGTCCCGCTCATCAGGAGCATCTGGCTCCGCGACATCGAGAGGTCCGTCATGGTTATAGCCTTCCAAAATAGCAGCCCGCAACGGTCGAGGTCAACTCGCGGCCCCACGGCCGGTTGCGCGGCTGGCGCCCACTGTGTGGTGCATCACGGAACGCCGGCCCCGCTCGCCCTAGACTTGCACCATCACGAGCGACAGGACGGGCGTTCCGGTGCTGCGGATGACGCGTGCCCGGTCCGCTGGTTACATTCGACCAGGCTTTTTCACTCCTGACAGCGAGGGTACGTGGGATGCGCCAGCCCCTGGGGTTTACGGCGATGATGGCAGTTGCAGTGGCCTTGGCCGTTGCGGCATGCGACAACGGGCCCAAGAATCCGATCGTGACCGGACTGTGCGGTGAGGCAGGCTCAACGGCCGACTGTCCCGCGATCCCCGACACGGTGGACCAGGC
>DASSHL010000066.1:0-5624 GCA_035692845.1 Gemmatimonadales bacterium | reverse complement strand
AGCCACGAGGTGATGCGCATCTTCTGCGAGGACCGGAAGCTCAACATCTCGCCCTATTACCTGCGGCCCGGCTACGCCTTCGGTGGTTCCTGCCTCCCCAAGGACCTGCGTGCCACGGTCTACAACGCCCGCGCCCATGATGTGCCGGTGCCGGTGCTCGAGGCGACGCTGGAGAGCAACCGCCTGCAGATCGAGAAGGCGTTCAACATGGTGATGGCGACGGGCAAGAGGCGGGTGGGTGTGCTGGGCCTCAGCTTCAAGGCCGGCACCGACGACCTCCGCGAGTCACCGATGGTGTCGCTCATCGAGCGGCTGATCGGCAAGGGCACCCAGCTCGCGATCTACGATCCCTACGTGACGAGTTCCCGGCTCATGGGCGCCAACCGCGAGTACATTGAGCGGGAAATTCCCCATATCTGGGAGCTGATGCGCGGCAGTATCCGCGAGGTGCTGGACGCGAGCGATGCGGTCATCATCGGCAACAGCGCCGGTGAATTCCGGGAGATCCAGGGGCACCTGCGAGCGGACCAGCCGGTGGTGGACCTGGTGCGGGCTTTCGGTCCGCGCACGTCGGATGGCCCGGCCTATCAGGGCATCTGCTGGTGAGCCAAGCCGCCGGGACGAGGGAGGAAGCGGAGTGGCTCAGCGCGGCCACCCATGTCCTGGCATTGCTCCGCTCCGGCTGGCGCAGTCTCGTGGTGCGCGAGTCAGGTCAGCTCGCCGCGCTCGACGGCCTCCGCGCGCTGGCTGTGCTGCTGGTCATCGGCGACCATTTTTCCGTGATTGTGTGGGGTGGCACCCATTTGGGCGGCTGGTGGCTCAGGACGCCGTTTTTCCGGTACGGATGGAGCGGGGTAGATCTCTTCTTCGTGCTTTCAGGATTTCTGATCGGAGGTCAGCTCTGGCGCGAGCGCAAGCGCTCAGGCACGGTAAATCTGCCACGGTTCTTTCTTCGTCGCGGGCTCAGGATCTGGCCGCTCTACTTTGCCTTGCTGGCCGTGATGCGGTTCGGGGGCACGTCTATCAAGCCAGAGTGGCCGGACTGGGCACTGGTGTCCAACTATTTCCCGACCCTGTACGCACGGAGCTGGTCGCTCTCGACGGAGGAAATGTTCTACTTGCTCGTTCCGTTGTTCGTGGTCTGCGTGCCCAGGCTCAAGGCGCGAACCATCGCGCTCATCCTGGTCGCCACGCTTGTGGTTGTGGATACGAGTCGTGTGTTGACGTTTCACCACATGATGGCGGCGGCCATCCCCAGCCAGGAAATCGCGCTGCGCCTGTACAGCCCCTTCCACAGTCACAATGAGGGGCTGATAATCGGGCTCCTGCTGGCCCTGCTGGTAGCGCATGCGCCGCAGCTGGTTGCACCAAGCCTGGGTCGACGTCCATCCCGTCGGGGCTTGGCTGTGCTGGGCGCAGCGCTGGGCCTCGCCGGCCTCGACCGTTTTCTGGGAGGGCAGGCACTCTCATTCTCCTCGCTCGCGCTGGCCTACGGGGGAGCGACCTATTTCGTGCTGGTTGACCGCTCCGCGCTCTCCGCAGTATTTCGCTGGCGTATCTGGTTTCCGGTCGCGCGCCTCAGCTACGGCATGTACCTGAATCACCTTATCCTCGGGACTGGTTTCATCCTGGCGGCACTCGCCGCCATGCAGGCCTGGCATCTGGGCGCCGGAACGACGTTCGCGCTCGGGCTGGGATTGACCACGGCGATCTCGCTGATGTTCGCCGGCGTGACGTTCGTGCTTGTCGAGCACCCGTTTCTTCATCTTCGCAACAGAATTCTGGCCCACGCGCCGGCTGCGCCGGTGGCGGTCCAGGCCACGCGTACCGTTACCATGCAACAGGGATGATCATGAACCCTGCTACAGCTTCTGAGCGCCCTCGCCAGTGACTGATTCAGCCCCCCTTCGTACGCCTGACCACGCTGCCGAAGTAAAGCGTGGCGAGCGCTTCGAGTTCGGTGCCAACTGGAAGCGATTCCTCCAGGTGCTGAACGACGATCGCATCCGCCAGGCGCAGGTCGGCCTGGCGGCCATGCTCGGCACCCCCGAGCTCACGGGGCGCACCTTTCTCGATGTCGGATCCGGCAGTGGACTCTCCAGTCTCGTCGCCCGCCGGCTCGGTGCCACAGTGCATTCCTTCGACTATGATCCCCAATCGGTGGCGTGCACCGAAGAACTGCGCCGCCGGTACTTTCCCGATGATTCCGCGTGGACCGTCGAGCGCGGCTCCGCCCTCGATGCCGACTATCTTCGCGCGCTTGGCACCTTCGACATCGTCTATTCGTGGGGCGTCCTGCACCACACCGGTGACATGTGGCGGGCGCTCGACCTGGTTGCTCCGCTGGTGAAGCCAGGCGGCACGCTCTTCATCGCCATCTACAACGATCAGGGCAGCTGGTCGGGCCGGTGGAAGAAGATCAAGCAGCTCTACTGCTCGGGGCCGCTGGGCAGGGCAGTGGTGAGTGGCACCATCATTCCCTACTGGGTGGCACGCGGGCTCGCTGCCGATCTCGTGTGGGGGCGCAATCCGCTGGCGCGCTACCGGGACTATGGGACCGACCGCGGCATGTCGGTGACCCATGACTGGTTCGACTGGCTGGGTGGATATCCGTTCGAATACGCCAAGCCCGAGACCATCTTCGATTTCTATCGCGAGCGCGGCTTCTCGCTCGTGCGGCTCGCCACCGCCGGCGGGTCCGTTGGCTGTAACCAGTTCGTCCTGCGTCGCCTGCCCGCCTGAAACGCAACGGGGGCTGCCGGCAAGACCGGCAGCCCCCGTGCAACCTGCTTCGCTGCTTAACGGACGCCCGAGGTCATGCTCGAGATCTTGGCTACGTCCGCCCCCACCATGGTGCCATCGCTGGCGGCCTGATAGAGGGTGGTGCCCGAGCTCAGCAGGAAACTGCCTGACGTCAGCGACAGCAATCCTGCCACGGTCGTGGAGCTGGGTACGTAGGTGCCCGACGGGTAGAGGCTTGCCGGTGCGGTAATGATGGCGTTGTCCGCGAAGACGCCGCCAGGCGAGTAGCGGGAGAGCGCCGTGGTGCCCTCGCCGACCCCGCTCCCGAACACGCCCCACTTGCCCCGATTGAACAGGTTGTCGCGGATGACGAAGTTCGGCGGCGAGGTGGGCACGCCATCAAACAGGATGATGTGGCTCTCGCCCATGGCCGTGTTGTGCGCAATCGTGAGGTACGTCAACCCGCCCAGGATCTGGAAGATGCGCTGGGTGCCGGCCTGGCTGAGGAGGCCCACCTTCTCGAAGGTCGTGTGCTCCACCACGATCCGGCGGGCCGGCGTGCCGCCGCCACCGTTCGGGTTCTGGATGCCCATCATGTTGAAGCCGCCCGGCGAGTTGATGATCCGGTTGTAGCGCCAGGTCACGTCGGCCGTAATGCACCAGCTGCAGCCACCGCCCTGGTTCACCGTCTTCATCACCACGGCAAAGCCGGTCTGCGCTTCCGCCCAGTTGTTCTCGAAGATGTTGCCTTCCACCAGCACGCGCCGGGCGTTCTTCAGCTCGAAGAGGTTCTTGATGGCCCAGCCCACGCCCTTCCAGCTGAGCGGCTTGTAGAAGTGGTTGTGGCGGATCTCGATGTCACTCGGCACGACGCCGCTGAAGCGCGGGTCGCCGCCACCGAACATCACGTTCTCGCTCGCGCCTTCCAGATGGTTGTTCACGATCTTGTACGGCCCCGGGCCGTCCCACGCGCCGATGGCCTGCGAGTCGAGGTAGCGGTAATGACAGTCGGAGATCCAGCTGTCGATCACGGCGCTGGAGCGGCTGTTGAGCGCCACGCAGCGCTGCAGGTTCATGCTCGACGTGCCGTGGATATAGGTCCGGTCGAGCACGATGAACTGGGGATAGTCCGAGGCACTGCCCGCGCTGTGATTGTAGTCGCCCAGGTTCACCACTGCATAGGTCATCGAGGCCGAGCTGGAGAGCTCGACGCCCATGATGCGGTAGTAGCTCGCGCTGCTGCTGGTGCGCGTGTACAGGGCCGGCATCGAGTTCGGCGTCACCAGCTTGGCAAAGCTCGAAGCCGTGGACGGCGTGACCCTGGTTCCTTCGGCCGGAAGCGTCGTGCCGGTGCGGATGGTGATCCAGCCAGTTCCCGCCTTCGCTGGCAGGTAGAAGTTACCCACGAAGCGCGCGCCCGCCGCGAGCTGGATGACATCACCCCGAGCGGCATTATTGATGGCAGTCTGAAGGTCACCGCCCGCAGGCACGTTGATGGTCTTGCCCGTCGGCGCTACATACCGCGTGTCGAGGTACGTACGAGGCATTTCCGCCACTTCGCCCGACGGTGCCGGAGTGCCCACGTTCGATGGATCGCTGGGCAGCGCGACGCTGCCGTCATCAGTCGAGCCGCTGCCGTCGGTGGCTCCATCGCCAGTGGACGGCACTGCACCGCTCTTGACGGTGATCCAGGCAGTGTCGGCGAGGCTGCTGCCGGCCTGGATTGCCTGAATCCGGAAAGTGCCTTCCAGCGGCATGATCCAGCTAAGCCCACGCACATAGCCGCGATCAGCGAGGAGCGACGCACTGACGGGTACGGTACTCCCGGTGGACGTGATGCCCTTGACCTGAAAGGTCAGGGTATCGCCCGGTGGAATCGTGTCGCGGCTGGGGGACATGACGATGCGGACAATGCTGCCGCTGGTCCCGCCAGTCGCGCTCCCCGAGGTCGACGTCGCGGTCTTCGAGACCGTCACATACGCCTCAGCTTCGACCCCGTTCAGCTCGGCCCGGACCCGGAAGGTCCCCTCGATGGGGCAGAAGTAGTCCAGCCCCCGGACGTATCCCCGGTCGGGATAAAGCTTGACCGGCGCCGGTACGCTGTCACCGGTCGATGTCCTCCCCCACACCACGAAGCGCAGCGTGTCGTTGGGCAGGATGGTGGCCCGGGCCGGCTTCATCACCAGCGACGTAATGGTCGAGGTGACCGACGCACTCGCCATGGTTATTACCATCGTGTCGGTGGCCCCGAGCGAGGGACTGACCCCAACCAGTCGGTAGGACCCTGCCTCGGCCGCCGTGAACATGGTCACCGATTGCGAGTCCACGACCCCCTGGACCAGGCGCCCCCCGTCCAGTGTCTGCCAGACGACATCGGCGGCACGGCCGTTCCCCTTCGCGGCCGCCACGTTGGCGCGCAATGGCGTGGAATCACCCGCCAGCACGGTGGGGTTGTCCGCACGGATGTGCAGGCCCCGCTGGACCGGAACGAGCTCGCCCACGGTCGGAGCCGGAATATCAGGCGATTCGGGTCCTGCAGCGGAGTCGGAACAGGCTGTCAGCGCGAGGGCGCCGAGAAGGGTGGGAAAGACGTACCGCGTCAGCGCGGCCGGTGAGCTCCACGAGTAGCGTGGAAAGTTCATCGAGCTGGTACCTCGTTGGATGCATGCCTGTCGGCCAGCGCCGGCAGGGCGTTACGTGGGGGAGTGCACTGGCCGTTGCCTCGCATGAGGCCGAACCAACGCCATGTTCAGATGGGAAATCGGTGAAACTGCTTCCCGGGCCGCGATAAGGGGGGATCGAAGCCTGCCCAATCTCTTGGCTGCTGCACATTCTGGCGGTGACCCACGTCACAATTTCCTGGCATGTGGTTGTGCAATGAG
>DASSHL010000065.1:0-3468 GCA_035692845.1 Gemmatimonadales bacterium | reverse complement strand
GTTTGGCCACCGCAAGGGCGCCTTCACTGGCGCCGACCGGGACAAGCCCGGCCTGCTCGAGACCGCCAACGGCGGTACGCTCTTCCTCGATGAATTGACCGAGATGACGCTGGCGCTCCAGGCCAAGCTGCTGCGCGTCATCCAGGATGGCGTGGTGCGCCGCGTAGGCTCGGAGACGCAGGACGCCGTCGTGGATGTCCGGTTCATCTCGGCGACCAACCGCGACCCACAGGAAGCGGTGGACCAGGGAATCCTCCGCAGCGATCTCTTCTACCGGCTGCGAGTGGTGCCCATCAAGCTTCCGCCGCTTCGCCGGCGGCTGGAGGACATTCCACTGCTGGCCAATCACTTCCTGACCATCTTCTGGCAGCGGCATCGCCAGATGGGTGACCGCATGCCCCGGCTGAGTGACGACAGCATCGCCTTCCTTCGCTCGCGGCCGTGGCGCGGCAACGTGCGCGAGCTCCAGAACGTCATCGAGCACGTGGCGGTGCTGGCGGAACCTGACCAGCTGATCCAGCCCGACGAAATCCCGATCTACGATGACGCGGGTGATGGCGTCAGCGAGTCGGTGAGCGCGCCCTCGGCGCTCCTCAACGAGGCTTACCACCCGGCCAAGGAAAAGGTGATCGCACAGTTCGAACGCGAGTATCTTGCACGCCTGGTCAATCGGGCGGGCGGCAACATGTCCAAGGCGGCGCGACTCGCGAGCATCGACCGCACGACCTTGTACCGGCTGATGGACAAGCACGACTTTCAGCGTTCCGAGACGACAGCAGACGAGTGAGCGTGGATATCGCCCATCCCACCAGCGGCGAGCGGCGTCGAGCCACTCCGCCGCCGACCCTTGCCAACGCCAACGTGGTCTGGGACGGCTCCAGCCCGCTGGGCGCCGCTGTGGCTCCCGCGCTGTGGGAAGCGCTGCGCCGGGCGGTGGAGAGGGTTGGAAGCGAATGGGAGAAGGTGGTGGAACACGCGGCATCACCCGCCGAGGCCGCGCTTCAGCTTGCGGCCCTCGCGGCGGTGCTCCGCGCGGGCGCCTCCGGGGCCGATCTGGACACCTCGCTGCTCGCGCGTTCCCAGCTGTCGCGCCGGCTGCTCCGTCTGGTGCGCACCGAGTTCATTCGCGAGGCGTCAGCGCTTGCGCCTGGGCCGGATTCAAGCCAGCTGCTGCGTCTGCTGGACATGATGGAACGGGTGGGTGAGGCGATCGAGCCCGACTGGGCCCAGCATCTGTCCGACCGGCTCTCGGGTCCCGATGGTCTCGAGCTGGTAGTCGAGGTTGCCCATGACATCCGGTCGCCCCTGACCTCCATCCTCTTCCTGGCCGAGACCCTGCAGCGCGCGCGAAGCGGCGCCGTCAACGAGGTGCAGGAGCGCCAGCTGGGGTTGATCTACAGTGCGGCGTTCGGGCTCTCGTCCATGGCCAGCGACGTGATCGAGCTGGCGCGCGGCGGCGACCGGCTGGTCGACCTGGAACCGATTCCGTTCTCCGTGGCCGACATCCTTGACTCGGTGCGCGACATCGTCCTGCCCATCGCCGAAGAAAAAGGACTGGAAGTGCGGCTGAGCGGTCCACAGCAGGATTTTCGTGTCGGGCATCCCGTGGCGCTCAGCCGTGTTCTGCTCAATCTCACCACCAACGCGCTCAAGTTCACCAGCGAGGGATACGTCGAGGTGACCGGCCGCGACGCGGATCCTGCTGGCGTGGAATTCATCGTCCGTGACACCGGACGTGGCATCCCGCCCCAGCGGATGGCGACGCTGTTCGAGCCATTCCGCCGGCGCCAGCGGGAAGGCGAGTACGCGTTCTCGGGCTCCGGCCTGGGGCTCAGCATCTGTCGCAAGCTGGTTGAGGCCATGGGCGCCCGGCTGGAAGTCGACACCGAGCAGGACAAGGGGACCAGCTTCCAGTTTACGCTGGCGCTTCCGCTGGCAGGTGGAGAGTCGTAAGAGTCATACGTCGCAGGTCGTATGCCCCACGCCCCACGCCTTATGCCCCGGGCCCTGTCCAATTCCCGTCCACCTCCCTACATTCCTGCGGCTCGCCGATAATCGGTGGGCGCCGTTGTCCGCCGCGCCGTCCCGCGGCGGTGCCGTCGCGGCGGGGTGCAATGGAGCGCCCCGATGCCGATGCGATGGCCCGCCGGGTGACCGTGCCGGAGCCGGCCAAGAATCACGCGCCGATCGCCGTGCGGCAGCACTCCGTTGTGCCGCCCCACAGCGCCGGCCCTGACCCATAACCGTCGTGAATTATTCACACCTGCGTCCCGGCCGCTCGGCCGAACTCGCGCCGCATGCTCCGCATGCCGCACTCCTCATCGACTTCGACAACGTCACCCTCGGCATCCGGTCCGATCTCACCAAGGAACTGAAGAACCTCCTCAACAGCGACATCATCAAGGGCAAGGTGGCGGTGCAGCGCGCCTATGCCGACTGGCGGCGTTATCCCCAGTACATCGTGCCGCTGTCGGAATCGTCCATCGACCTGATCTTTGCCCCCGCCTTCGGCACCACCAAGAAGAACGCCACCGATATTCGCCTTGCCATCGACGCGGTCGAATTGATCTTCACGCGCCCCGAGATCGGCACGTTCATCGTCATGTCCGGCGACAGCGATTTCTCGGCGATGGTGATCAAGCTGAAGGAGTACGGCAAGTACGTGGTGGGGGTGGGCATCCGCGAGTCGGCGAGCGACCTGCTGATCCAGAACTGCGACGAGTACTACTCGTACACCGACCTGGCCGGGCTCACGAAGGAGGGCGAGACGCCTTCCATCCAGCGGGATCCCTGGGAGCTGGTGGGCGAGGCCGTCACGCGCATGGCGCAACACGGCGACGTCATGCGGAGCGACCGGCTGAAACAGGTCATGCAGCAGATCGACCCGAACTTCGACGAGCGCAACGCCGGCTTCAACCGGTTCAGCAAGTTCGTCACCGAAGCGGCCAACCGCGGACTCATCCAGCTCACGAAGCTCGAAAACGGCCAGTACGAAATCAGTGGGGCGGGAGCGTCGCCAGCCAAGGTCACCCGGCCGCCGGCGCGCAGCGCCGCCGCCGAACGCAGCACGAGCGCCGAGCGCAGCGCCGAACCCGGGCGTGAGGAGCGCGGAACTTCCCGGCGTCGTGGCCGGCGCGGGCGTGGCCGGGAACGCGAGCGCGAGGGGGCAGTGGCCGAGGCGGCGCCGGCCGAGGCGGCGGCACCACGTCCCGCCACGGGGCTGACCTTGGCCCGCGCCTTCCAGCTCATGACTGAGGCACTCGCCGAACTGCGAGGACCAGCCACCCACGAGCAGCTGCGATCACGCATGGTGGCGATGCTGGGCAGGGAAGACGAGCTGCTTGATCCCGAGCGGTTCCCGCGGCTGCTGCGCCAGGCCAACGACGCGGAGATCGCCGACGTGCGGAGCGCCGGCGAAAATGAATACGAAATCAGCCTGCATCGCCGTCCGTCGTATCGCACGGCCGA
>DASSHL010000064.1:0-2337 GCA_035692845.1 Gemmatimonadales bacterium | reverse complement strand
CAACGATCGGCGACCGCGAGGCCTCCGATGTGGCGCTGGCCATCGGCCGGAAATGGGGTGTCGGGTTCCAGGGCGCAGCCGGGGACACTGCCCGAAACCGCGGTATCGTGGTGCTGCTTGTGCCTCGCCAGAATGGCCAGGCCGGGACGGGGCATATCCGCATCGAAGTTGGCTACGGCCTTGAGGGCATTGTCACCGATGTGATGGCCCGGCGAATCCGGGACGACGTCATGGGACCCTTCCTGGCGCGGGAGCAATACGGCCCGGGGCTCACCGCCGGGGTAGAAGCACTGGCCTCGCTCATCGCCCGCGCGTCGGGCGTCAGCGATTCAACGCTCACAGCGTGGAATCCGGACCAGATCCGCGGCGGAGGCGATTCCGGCTCTATCGGGCGCTATCTGCCGCTCGCGCTCTTCATCCTCTTCGTCTTTGTGCTTCCCATGTTCTCGCGCGGGGGCAAGCGCCGGCGGGGGATATATTGGGGTGGGCCCTGGATCGGTGGGGGCTGGGGAGGTGGCGGCGGCTGGGGCGGAGGGGGAGGTGGGTTTGGTGGTGGGGGCTTCGGCGGCTTCGGTGGTGGCGGTGGTTTTGGCGGTGGCGGCGCGGGAGGGCGCTTCTGATGCACCAGGCGGTCACACCCACGGTGAACGACTTTCTCGCCTCGGCGGATGCCACGCTGCCGGCTGGCTACACGGCCGTGCTGTACGGCTCCGCCGCGCGGGGCGACTACGTCAAGGGGCGAAGCGACGTCAACCTGATGCTCATCGCCGAGGCGGCGGGCTTCTCGCTGCTCCGGGCGCTCGGGCCGGCGTTGCGCCGCTGGCGCGAGGCGTCGTACGAACCGCCGTTGCTCTTCACCCGCGCCGAATGGGCACGCGCCACCGATGTCTTTCCCATCGAGATCACCGACATGAAACACGGGTATGAACTGCTCCGGGGCAGTGACCCGATTACGCCGGTGACCGTGAACCCGCTGGACCTGCGCCAGGCGCTCGAAGGCGAGTTCCGCGGCAAGCTGATGCGGATGCGCCAGGCCTACGCCACCTTCGGCGATGAGGAGAAGGATCTCACGCCGCTGGCGCTGAGCTCGCTCTCCTCGATCCTGGTGCTGTTCCGCTCCATGCTCACCCTGGGCGCCTGCGGGGTGAATGGCAGCGCCGCCAGCGCGGTGGAAGAGGCGGCACGGGTGGCGGATTTTCCCCCCGAGCCGGTGCTCGAGATCGTGCGGAACCGCGATGCGGGCAACTGGCGCTGCAGCGCGGCAATCTTCGAGGGCTATGTGACGGCCGTGGCGCGCGCCGCGCACCACGTAGATCAACTTCAGACTGGAGAGTCGTGAATGAAGCGCGTCAGACTGTCCTCCGCCCTGCTGGCCCTGGCGCTGGCGACCACGGGTTGCGGATATAATCAGATCCAGACGCTGGACGAGCAGGTCAACAAGGCGCAGGGCAACATCCAGACCCAGCTGCAGCGGCGTGCCGACCTGATTCCCAACCTGGTCGAGACCGTGAAGGGCGTGACCAAGCAGGAAGACACGGTCTTCATTTCCATCGCCAACGCCCGCGCTCGCCTGAGTGGCGCCGTGCAGAGCGGGAATGTTCCGGAGATGGCGCAGGCCAATGCGGCGCTTTCGGGCGGCCTGAGCCGCCTGCTCGCAATTGCGGAGGCGTATCCGACCCTGCAGTCGAGCCAGAACTTCCGCGACCTGCAGTCGCAACTCGAGGGAACGGAAAACCGGGTCTCGGTGGCGCGCACCGATTACAATGACGCGGTCAACCAGTACAACGCCTTCATCCGCCGGTTTCCCTACAACCTGACGGCCAAGATTTTCGGGATGGGCAAGCCGAGGGAGTATTTCGAGGCGGAGCCGGGAGCGACGGCGACGCCGAAGGTGAAATTCTAGGCGGGAAGACGGGAAGACGGGAAGACGGGAAGTATGGCACAACGAGGGGCAGGGTTGCATGCGTGCAACTCTGCCCCTCTCGCACTCTCGTCATCCCGCCTTCCCGTCATCCCGCCTTCCCGCCTCAGTCCGCCACCACCTCCGGCAGCACATAACGCAGCGGATTCACCGGGCGTCCGTTCACGTGCACCTCGTAGTGCAGGTGCGGGCCGGTGGCGAGGCCGGTGCTTCCGACCAGGGCGATCCGGTCGCCCCGCTTGACCCGCTGTCCCGTGCGGACGAGCACCTTGGACGTGTGGGCGAACTTGGTCTCGATGCCGTAGCCGTGGTCCAGCACCACCACATTGCCGTAGCCCGATTCCCAGCCCACTTCGACCACGCGTCCCGCCGCCGGCGCCTCGATGGGCGTGCCGGTGGGCGCGGCCACATCAATT
>DASSHL010000063.1:0-4742 GCA_035692845.1 Gemmatimonadales bacterium | reverse complement strand
AGCGGCACTCGACCGGCTCAAGGCCGCGCCCGCCTTCCTGGCGCAGGCGACCGCGACCCTGGAGGAGCCACCGCTGGTGTTCGTGGACTCCGCACTGGCGGCGCTGGGTGGCGGCGGGGAACTCATCGCACGCGCCGTGAGCGCGCTCCGCGATACCGCGCCCGGCATGGCGGGCGAGTTCGAGGCCGCCGGCCGCGAGGCGCTCGAGGCCCTGACCGGGTTTGGCCGGGCATTGGGCACCGACATTCTGCCGTCAGACGACCCGCGCGCATATGCAGTGGGCGAGGAGCAGTTCGAGCGGCGGCTGCATCATGAGCACGCCATCCGGGGCGGCGCCCCGGAGCTCTGGCGCTACGGCATGCACCTGATCGAGGAGACTGAGGAGAGGCTGAAGGCGACGGCTCGGCGGCTCGACGGCTCGATGGACTGGCGCGCCCACATAGAGCGCCTCCGTGAGTCAGCGCCGGCAAGGGACGTGCTGAGCGCCTACCGCGACGAGGCAGAGCGTGCTCGCCGCTTCCTTGAAGCGCACGCACTGGTCTCCGCCACCAGGATTCCGCTGGAAATCACGGCGACACCGCCCTTCCTGCAATCACTGGTGCCCTTTGCGGCGTACCAGCCGCCGCCGGTTGAGCTGGGCGGTCCGGCTCTCTTCTTCGTGACGCCACCATCGGACGGGACCGTCGCGGTGCAGTGCGTGCATGAAATCCCGTCCATCGTGGTGCATGAAGCCTACCCGGGCCACCATGTGCAGGTCACCGCGGCCCAGGCGCTCCGCTCCGAAGTGCGCCGGCACGTGCGCACGCCGGTGAATGTCGAGGGATGGGCGCTCTATGCGGAAAACCTGATGTTCGAGGCCGGTTACTTCGCGACGCCGGAGGCGCAACTGTTTCACCTCAACGACCTGCTCTGGCGCGCGGTGCGGATCATCGTGGACGTGGGGCTGCACACGCGCGACATGACGCCAGGCGACGCGGTGAACCGGATGACCGAGACACTGCCGATGGAGCGCCGGAAGGCCGAGGCCGAGGTGCGGCGTTATTGCGCCATGCCGACGTATCAGCTGTCGTATGCCATCGGCCGGCGCGACCTGCTGGCGCTCCGCGACTCGTGGCGCGCTCGCGCCGGCGCCTCCGCGCCGCTCGAAGAATTTCACCGCGAGCTGTTCACCTACGGTGGGCTGCCCTTTGCGCTCGCGCGCTGGGGCATGGGGCTCGACGAATGAAGATCACGGTGCTGACCTCGGTCGAGACGGTGCGGCCCACCCAGGAAGACCTGGACGTGGTGGTCGCCCAGGTGGTGCGCGCACTCCGGAAGCTGGGCCACAGTGTCTCGGTGCTGCCGCTCTTCAGCGACGTGCCCGAATTCATCAAGGGACTGTCCCGGCGGAAGCCGGAGCTCGTCTTCAACATGGCCGAGATGTTCGGCGACAGCGTCATGGGCGACATGCTGGTGGCGGCACTCCTGGAATCCCAGGAGGTGCGCTACACCGGCGGCGGCCCGGGTGACCTGTATCTCAGCCAGGACAAGGGCCTCAGCAAGAAGCTCCTGGACTACGAAGGGATCCTGTACCCGCGCTTCGCGGTCTTCTCGCAGTCGGAAGGCTTCGAGACCGGCGGCAATCTCAGGATGCCGCTCTTCGTCAAGCCGCTCCGCGCCGACGCATCCATTGGCATTGCGGCCAACTCGCTGGTGCATGACACCGGCGCGCTGATGAAACGGGTCGCCGCGATTCATCGCGACCTCAACGACGCCGCCCTCGCCGAGGAGTACATCGATGGGCGCGAGTTCTATGTCGGCATCCTCGGCAATTCAAAACCGCTCGCCATGCCGCCGGTCGAAGTGGACTTCACCGGGTTTCCGGAAGACCAGCCCAGGATCCTCGATAGCCGGGCCAAGTGGAACATCCGGAGCAAGGAATACAAGGGCACCAACAGCGTGATCGCGGAGCTGCCCGACGAATTGCGGGCCAAGCTCATCAAGGTGTCGATGGATGCCTATCGTGCACTTCGGGTGCGGGACTACGGCCGGGTGGATCTTCGGCTCACCGGCACCGGTGAGATCTACGTGCTCGAGGTGAATGCGAGCTGCTATCTCGAGGAAACGGCTGAGTTCGCGATGGCGGCGCGGGCGGCGGGAATGAGCTACGAGGACATGATCGGGAAGATCGTCGACGCGGCGCTGGAGCGCTACGGCAAATAGGCCCCGCGGTGGATGAAATTCATGGCGAGCGCCGTGACGAATGTGGTGATGGCAACCCGCGCCTGCTCCTCGCGTGACGCGTCGTAGCCCAGGCCCAGCGTGGTGGCACGCTCGGCCAGGTGCCGCACCAGCAGGCTGGTGCGCTCGGGAAAGTGCCCGGTCCAGCGGAAGACACTGCTCATGAGGTCCCGCTCGAGGCGTCGGAGCAGCGTGGCGGCCGGCATCAGCGGATGCTCCGCGTCGGCCTGGCGACGGCTGAAGTCGCGGAAAATGGCGCGCAGCGCGCCGTCGATGCCGGGCGGCAGCTCATCCCGAAGATCTTCGGCGTCGTCGTAGAAATCTTCCAGCGTGTAGGCGATTTCAGCCACATCTTCATCGAGGGCGTCGTCCGTCACGATCGGCGCCGTGTCGCGCACCTGCGCGATGATCCTGTCGCAATACTTGAGCTTGGCAAGCGCCACCGGCCAGGCGCGATAATCGGCGTACCAGTCGAGGCCCGGCGTCATCCACACCGCAAAGGTCTCCGACCAGTCCTCATCGGGATGCTTCTGGGCGTACCAGCCGGGCAGGTGACGCACGTGGCGCCGGCTGAAGGGCTGCGGCGTGTAGTCGTCCTCGTAGGGCTGGCTGATGGAGCCGAACAGCTTGACCCATTCCTCCGTATCATAGAGCCGGTAGGCGTAATTCATGACGTGCCCCATCTCGTGCCGGAGATAGCGGAGGACGTCCTCGCGATCGAGGCCCTCGATTACGCCAACCCGCTCGCGATGGAGCTTCATGAGTTCCGGGTCAGCCAGGTAGAACGGGATGGCAATGGAAATGGTCTCGAACGGCACACCCCACTCGGACGAGAGATAGAAACGCGGGCGCAGCCGAATGCCGCGCGCGTCCAGCTCGCGCAGGAAATCCGCGACAATCGGCTCGAGCCGGGTACCCCCGATGGTGAGGCCGAGGTCCCGGATCGGGGTGTCCCAGAGGTTGGTTTCCTGGAAGCTCAACTGGGTCTGATCCATGGTGAAAAATAGTCGGGACGGACAGGGTGGGCAGGACGGACGGGACGGACAGGTTGTCGTTCCGCGCCCGGTCCGCGGGCTGGGGTTTGTTTCATTATTTAACGATTTTGCCAGCGAGATGGTCTACCCGGTGCTGCCGGCCTTTGTCCTGTCCTTGGGCGGCGGGCCGGTGGCGCTGGGGGCGCTGGATGGGGCGGCGGACCTCACCTCGGCGGCGCTCAAGTGGGTAAGCGGGCGGCTTTCGGACCGGCCGGGCTGGCGGAAGCCGCTGATCCTGGGCGGCTACCTGAGCGCCGTGCTGATCCGCCCGCTCATCGCCGTGGCGAGTGCAGCCTGGCAGGTAATCGGCTTCCGGGTGGTGGATCGGGTCGGGAAGGGCCTCCGGACGCCACCTCGGGATGCGCTCATCGCCGACCTCACGCCTGCGGCCTCCCGAGGCCGTGCCTTCGGCTTCCATCGCGCGGCCGATCATTTCGGTGCCGTCCTCGGCTCGCTCGCCGCGTGGGCGCTGCTCGCGCGCGGGACGGACGTGCATCGTGTCATCGAGCTCAGCCTTTTGCCGGGACTGGCGGCCTTCCTGGTGCTGGCGGTGGTGCTGCGGAGCGTGCGCCCACAAGAGGCGAAGCGAGTCGTGCAGTCGTCGGAGGCAACCGACCGAGTCTTCTGGACGCCAGTCATCGTGCTGGCGCTGGTGGTGCTGGCACGGATGCCGGAAGCATTGCTGCTGCTCCGGCTTCAGGATGCTGGTGTAGCGGTCGCCGTGATTCCGCTGGTGTGGGCGGGACTGCATGTGATCCGTACGGCGGCGAGCTATCCTGGCGGCATGCTGACCGACCGGCTGGGCGCCAAGTGGAGCGTGGCCATCGCCGGCCTGCTGGCGGCGCTGGTGATGGCGGCCTTTGCGCTGGATCTCAGCGAGACGCTGGCGATCCTCGTGATGCTCGCCTTCGGGCTCGTCGCCGGCTTTTCGGAGCCCGCCGAGCGCGCGCTGGTGTCTCGGCTCTCTCCCAGCACGCTGGGCCGGGGATTCGGGGCGTATCACGCGGTGGTCGGCGTGGCAGCGCTGCCGGCGGCGCTGATCTTCGGGTTCCTGATGCAGCGTGATGGGAATGCGGTCGCGTTCGGCGTGTCGGCGGTAGCGTTGGTAGTGGCGACGGGGGTGTGGGTGGGCGTGGGTGGCATGACTTTGGACCCTTGACCTGGACCCTGCATGCGTCTGCTGACAATCGTACTGCTCCTGTTTCTGCCCGCGACCTTGCCTGCCCAGCAGTCTTGGCAGACGTTCACCCGCCAACTCGACTCCCTCGCGCGGGCCGATGGTGTGGTTGGCTGGAGTGCGGTGCAGGTGGAGAACGGGAAAATCACGGCGCGCGATGACCGAGGCCTGGCGGACCGGGAATCGGGACTGCGGGTTGGGCCTGGTGTCATCTTCCACTACGGCTCCATCACCAAGACGCTCACGGCGATCGCCATCATGCAGCTCGCCGAGCAGAAGCTGATCGGGCTGGACGATCCGATCGTCAAGTA
>DASSHL010000062.1:0-6496 GCA_035692845.1 Gemmatimonadales bacterium | reverse complement strand
TCCATAGAAATTGGCGCGCGTGTTCCGGATCGCCTGGATATCGGCCGTGGCGCGCCAGCCGGGCGCAAGGAGCGGCGCGCTGGCAGAGATCCGTGCGAGATGTGAGCCGTGGAGCCCGATACCGATTTCCCCGACGACGTCCGCGCGATAGGTTACCCGGTCCTGCCACGGCGCCGGCTGGAAATAGCGGACTCGGCCAATGGCCACCGGTCCGCCGCCAGCGCCGCCGCCCACATAGGGGAAATAGCTCAGCAACCAGGACGAGCGACGCCCGGCACGCACCGTGTCGGCGGCGCCGGGCAGCGGCACGACGGAATCCTGCGCCGCCGCAGAGGACGCCGCCTGGAGCAGGAACAGAACGGTGAAGGCCGCTGTCCGAATGGTCACGCCGGTCTTTCGAACAGGTGCGCCGTGTCGCGGAGCGCACCCGTGCGTCCATCGTGCGCGGCGTACTGCTGCGGGTAAAGCGACCCTCCGCCAAACTCGCCGCGCTTGTTCACGGCGTAGAATGCGAGGTCGTAGGCCGGGCGGCCATCGGGCCGGAGCAAACGGGCCGGCGTCATGCTCATCACGCGCTTGAGCGTGGCGATGCACGCGTCGGCCGGCGCCATGCCCTGCCGCATGAACTCCACCGTCAGGAATCCGCCGCAGGTCATGATGTTGAGTTCGCCCAGGCCGGTGGATCCTGTGGCGCCGACGCTGTTGTCGCAATACTGGCCCGCGCCGACGATGGGAGAGTCGCCCACACGGCCGGGAATCTTGAAGGCGAGGCCACTGGTGGTGGTGATGGACGAAATTTCGCCCTTGGTGTTCACCACATCGAGATTGATGGTGCCGGTGGGGCGATGCGTGAGCTTTGCATCGTCAGGCACGTCGAGCCAGTCATCCTCGTGGCCGCGGTTGGCACGCCAGCGGAGCCAGACATCGCGCGCTTCGGGCGTGAGCAGGTTTTCTTCCTTGTAGCCGTAGGAGAGCGCGAACTGCTTGGCGCCCTCGCCTACCATCAGGACGTACGGTGTGTACTTGAGCACCAGCCGCGCGATCTCGCTCGGCGTCTTGATGCCCTCCAGCGCAGCCACCGCGCCGGCGCGCTTGGTGGGACCATGCACACACGATGCGTCGAGCTGGACCACGCCTTCTTCATTCGGCAGCCCGCCGTAGCCGACCGACATGTCCTTCGGGTCGAGCTCCACGATCTTGACCCCTTCGACCGCGGCGTCGAGCGTGTCCATCCCGCCGGAGCAGAGCTCGAACGCCTTGTCCACGGCACGAATGCCGTTGCCGGAGGCGACCGCGGCGAACTTGGCCGCTGTCGGCCGGATGACGGCGGGAGCCGGCATGGCCTCGAGCGGCGACGCGGGCAGCATCGCACCGGCCGCAAGCGCGCCAGCAGTGCCGATGAAGGTGCGGCGGGAGAAGTGATGGTCGGTCACCCAATGCACTCCTGGTCGAGAGGTCAAGGGACGAGGGGTCGAGTGCTCAGCGCCCTGCGCGGTGCATTAGAATGTCCAGATTCCAGTGAAATGGGAACCGTCGACCGTCGATCGTTGACTCGAGCTCTAAGCCCCAAGGCCTAAGGCCTACACCCTACACCCTACGCCCCAAGGCCCAAGCCCTTAGCCTTAAACCCCATGCCCCTGCTCCGTCACCTCCGCCGCCGGTACCAGCGCGGCAGGGAAAACCCACTGGACATGCTGCGGTTCATCCTCAGCATGGTGCTGGGCGCATTCAGCGTCGTGGCGCTCGTGCTGGCAGTGGTGGCCGAGAGCCGCCGCATGCTGCTGCTCGCCGTGGTGCTCTGGATCTTCTATGGGATCGGCAACTGGCTGGTGGGTCTCGTCGACGTCGGGCTCGACGCACTTCCTGGGGTACTGTCCAATGCCGGTGTCGAGCGCCGCGACGCCGGCTATTCCGACATCGAGGCACTGCTTGTTCGCGAGCAGTATGCAGCGGCATCCGCCGCACTGCTCGAGCGGGCGCGCGACCCAGCTCGGCGCGTCGGTGCAACCCTGCGCCGGGCGCAGCTGCTGGCCGGACCGATGCGGCAGCCGGACGCGGCCGCCATGGCGCTGCGGGACCTGATGACGGCCGGTCTCGCGCCCGCGGACCAGCTGACGGTGGGACTCGCGCTGGTGGATGTGCAGGAGCACCAGCTGCATGACCTGGGCGGTGCCATCTCGGAGCTCGGCCGGCTCCTGCCCCGGGTGGAGGATCCCCGCTGGCAGGCCAGCATGAAGGCGCGGCTGGCCCGGTTGAAGCAGGAGTATTTCGGGACGGGGGACGGGGAACCCGGGCGGCGTTAGATTTGGGCGCTGTGAGCTGTGAGCTGTGAGCTGTGAGCTAAAAGCCAGCAGCCAGCAGCCCTGACCCCTAACCCCTAATCCCCAGCCCCTCCATGCCCCGTCGCCCACGCCTCGACCCCGAGATCTTCAACCTTCCCGTCGAGAAGATGCGGGACGGCTACTACTCGGACAAGTATTTCGTCCGGGCCCGCGAGATCCTCGAAGTCGACGACTACCACCCGCGCGTGACGATGCAGGTCTTCGGCAAGCAGCACGCGTTCCTCGGCGGCATCGACGAAGCCATCGCCATCCTCAAGCTCTGCTCCTTCGACTGGCACGCGCTCGAGGTCAGCGCCCTCTTTGACGGCGACGAGATTTCCCCCTGGGAAACGGTGATGCTCATCGAGGGCCCCTATGACGTCTTTGCCCATCTCGAGACTCTCTACCTCGGCGTGTTGGCCCGGCGCACGCGGGTTGGCACCAACACCCGGCGCGTGGTCGAGGCCGCCGCGCCCAAGGAAGTGATGTTCTTCCCCGCGCGGCACGACCACTGGCTGGTGCAGACGGGCGATGGCTACGCCGCGCACATCGCCGGCGCCATCGGCGTTTCCACCGACGCGCAGGCTTCCTGGTGGGGCAGCAGCGGCATTGGCACCGTGCCCCATGCGCTCATCGCAGCGTACGGCGGCGACACCGTGCGTGCGACCCGCAAGTTCGCCGAGTTCAGTGATCCCGGGGTCCGGCTCATCACCCTCGTGGACTTCGAGAATGACTGCGTTGCCACCTCACTGGACGTGGCGCGCGACCTCGGCGACCGGCTCTACGGGGTGCGGCTCGATACCAGCGAGATGCTGGTGGACCAGTCGGTCCTACCCGTGATGGGACGCTTCAAGCCCACCGGCGTGACGCCCCAGCTGGTGCATAACGTGCGCAACGCACTCGACGCCGAAGGGTTTGGTCACGTGAAGATCGTGGTGTCGGGCGGGTTCACGGTGGAAAAGATCCAGCATTTCGAGTCGGAGGGCGTGCCGGTGGATGGCTACGGAGTGGGCTCCTCGCTTTTCGGCGGCCGGTTCGACTTCACTGGGGACGTCGTCCGGGTGAACGGCGCGCCGTGCGCCAAGGTAGGCCGGACATTCCTTCCCAACCCGCGGCTGGAGCGAGTGCTGTAACTTTCGGGCATGATTACCGAACACCTCTTCTGGGATGTGGACACCCAGTACGACTTCATGCGGCAGGACGGCTGTCTCTACGTGCCCGACAGCGAAAGCATCATTCCCACGCTCAAGCGCCTGACCGACTATGCCCACGCACGGGGCACGCCCATCGTTGCCAGCGCCGATGACCACGAATCCGGCCATCGGGAGCTGAGCGCCGACCCCGATTTTCTCACCACCTTTCCGCCCCACTGCATGCGCGGCACGCCGGGTCAGGAGAAGATTCCCGAGACGGCACTGCGGAATCCGCTGGTGATCCAGCCGGAGCCGGAGGATCCCATCACCCTCGGCGCCAGGATTGCGGGGCACGATGGCGACTTCCTCCTGCTCAAGCACTGGTTTGACGTTTTCACCAACGCCAACGTCGGCACCCTCCTCGAGGCGCTGCGTCCGGTGCACATTGTCCTTTACGGCGTGGCGCTCGACGTCTGCGACAGGTACGCCATCGAGGGACTGCTCCAGCACCAGCCCGAATCCACACTCTGGTTCGTGACCGACGCTGCCCGCGCTATCCGACCTGAGACGGTGGCACCGCTGCTCGAGGAGTGGAAAGCGCGCGGCGTCCGCATGGTCAGCGCCGATGATGTGGTGTCGGGCTCCATCGTCGAATGACGGGATTGCCGTTCGGACGAAGTTTTCTTCCCGGTCCCGTGGATGTGCATCCCGACATCCGCCAGGCAATGCTGGGCCCGACGCTCGGCTGGTCCGGCATGGGGCAGCTCATCGAGGAGCTGGAGGCGCCACTACGCCGGATCTTCGGCTCGGTGCGGCCGGTGCTCATTGGCACCTGCTCGGGGACCGGCTTCATGGAAGCCGCGGTGCGCAATGGCGTGCGCGACCGCATGCTGGCCGTGGTCGGCGGCTATTTCGGTGAGCGCTTTGCCCGCGTGGCCGAGGCGTGCGGGCGCCACGTGGTGCGCGCAATCGTACCGCCGGGCGAGACGCTGACCGCGGATCACCTCGAGCGTTTCCTGCAGGGCCCACCCGTGGACGCCGTATCCATCGTTCACTCGGAAACCTCCACTGGTGTTCTCGCACCGCTGGCGGAGCTCTCGGCTGTCGTGCGCCGCCGCGATGATGTCATGACACTGGTGGATGCTGTCTCCTCTGCCGGCGGCGTGCCGATCAGTGCGGACCTGCAGCACCTCGATTTCGTCTTCACCGGCACCCAGAAGGCGCTGGGCTTGCCGCCGGGGATGGCGCTGGGTGTGGCGTCGCCCCGGCTGATGGCGCGGGCCCGGGCCTCGACTGAACGCGGCTGGTATGGCGACTTCGAGAAGCTGGAGCGAGCAACCCGGGAGCACTTTCCCACCCAGACGCCGGCGCTGCCACTGCTGTATGCGCTCGCGGAGCAGATGCGGCGGATCGAGGCCTCAGGCGGGCTCGAAGCCCGCTTTGCGCATCACGCGACCATGGCACGGCGGGTCGAGCAGTGGGCCGGGCAGGAGCCGGGTGTGGCCTTGGCGAGTCGGGATGGATATCACTCGCCGACGGTATCGGTGCTGCGCCTGCCGCAGCGCGTGGTCGCCAAGGAATTCATTGGAGCGGTGGCAAGCTGTGGATTCCAGATCGCGTCCGGCCTCGCACCGCTCGCCGATGGGCACGTTCGGATTGGGCACATGGGGGACCTGCAGCTGGAGCACCTGGACGCACTGCTGGAGGTAATGAGCGGCGTGCTGCGCACAGTGTGATCCATCGCACAGATGCGGCGCGCGCGACGCCTATCTTGGGTTTTGGCAGGCAACGGTCGAGCGTGACGCGCGAGAGATCCGATAATGCCACTGACGCCCCGTCAGGAGGCCGGATGCCAGTTCGATGCGTGCCTGTCGTGATTGTCCCTCAATACATCCCATCTTTTCTACATATCTCGCGGGAACGGGCGCGCCATGCGCCCGTTCTTCCTTCCTTTGCTGGGAGTTAAGCGCTGAGAGCTAAGCGCTGAGAGCTGAGAGCTGAGAGCTCGTATCTTCTCGCGGCCCCAAGCCCCAAGCCCCAAGCCCCAAGCCCCAAGCCCTAACCCCTACGCTCTAACCCCCAACAACCTCCCATCCCTCACCAACCCAGCCGCCGTCCACTCGCGGAAGCCGACCTGGGCGATCAGCGACGGTGAAGCCCAGTGGATGTCGGGACCATGGGGTGCGGCGCTTTCGAAGGGGCTGGTGCGGCGACGGAGGCGGCGCAGCACGCTACCGACTCCCGCCACTTCGTCGTCGGCTCCCATGGAGGAAACCCGGCCGGCATACATCAGATGAATCCCGCATCGCCGTCCCACCAGCAGGGCCGAGGGCTTGCGGGCGCCCGTGGCCTGCACGTAGCCGCCTACCACGAATTCCCGCATCTGTCCCGTCACCAGTGCGCGCCAGTCTGCCGACGGTCCGCTGCGATATGGGCTGTCGGCACGCTTTGCGATGAGCCCAGCGCTCGCGTTCACCTTAGACGCCAGCGCGGCGACAGTTGCCTCGCTGGGCGCCGGCCGCACGAGATGGTCGAACCAGACCGCGTCGCGGAGCACCGCCTTCCGGTCCGTGAGCGGAAGCGGGCGGAGCGAAACACCTTCGTAGTGGAGGCAGTCGAAGAGCTGGAGCATGCCGTCGCCGAACACCCCGTCGAGCACCGCATCGCCGCGCACCAGCGCCGGCAGCAGCAGGGCGACCTCGGGCATCAGCTGCTCAACCGGAATACCCCGACCTGAGCGAAGCCTGACCCGCCCCTTCGAGACGAACGCCAGGCAGCGAATGCCGGCAACCCTTGGTTCCCAGAGCCAGGATTGTCGGGATTCCGGCACTTGCGCATCTACCGCACGCATCGGCTCGATCCACGCCGGCGCCGAGGCGCTGAGGGCGTATGGCCCTCGCTGGTTCTGGTGTTTCCCTTCCGGCATCGTCACCGCCCAGTGACACGGAAGCCCGGTTATCCACCAGTCGCCGGCTTTTCCACAGCCGACGACTGGTTTTCCACCGAGTTTCCAACATAAGATGTTGGGATTAAATGACTTAG
>DASSHL010000061.1:0-3064 GCA_035692845.1 Gemmatimonadales bacterium | reverse complement strand
GGATGGGCAGGATGGGCGGGATCGGCAGGATAGGCGGGATCGGCAGGCCGAAGCTAGCTCACAGCTCCCAGCTCTCAGCTCTCAGCACACATGGACAACCGGCCAAACGTGCCGTATCGTCTCCCCCCGATGCCCGCCCTCTCCGACCCGCCCATCTCGCCCATCTCGCCCATCCTGCCCGTCCCGTCGCTCCGCCGAGCCCTCGGCAGTGTCTTTGGGCTGGCGATCGCCGTAGGCGCAACGATCGGCGGTGGGATTCTGGCCACGCCGGGCGACGTGGCCGCGGCGCTTCCGGATCCGTTGCTCTATCTGCTGGCCTGGCTTCTGGGAGCCATCAGCGCCCTCCTCGGCGCCAACATCCTCTCCGAACTCGGCGCCATGCTGCCGCGGTCCGGCGGCTTCTACGTCTACGCCAGGCGTGCGTTCGGCGAAGGCGCGGGTCTCTTCATCGGCTATGCCGACTGGGTCAACTGGTGCATCGGTCCGCCTGCCCTGCTCCTGCTGGCCGGTGAGTATCTCGGCGTGCTCTTCACGCCACTCGCAGGACACGCTGCGCTCGTCGGCCTGGCGCTGCTTGGCATCCTCGCGTTCTTCCAGTGGCTGGGGGTGCAAGCAGGCGCGCGGACCCAGGAGATCACGAGCCTCATGAAGGCAATCGCCCTCCTGGTGCTGGTGGGAGCGGCCTTCATCATGCCGCATGCCGAGCCCGCGGCGGTCGCCAAGGCCGCGATCCCATCCGGCTGGGCACTCCTGCTGGCGTTCGGCGTCGCCATGCAGGGCGTGATCTTCACCTACGACAGCTACTTTACCGTGCTCTACTGCGGCGGTGAGATCACCGACCCCGGCCGGACCATACCGAAGTCCATGTTCCGGGGCCTTGGCCTCGTCATCGTGATCTACTTCCTGCTCCACGCTGCATTTCTCGCCATCCTGCCCATCGAGAACATGGCGCACGACAGCTTTGTGGGTGGCACTGTCGCGCAGCTCATCTTCGGAGCGCACGGCGACACGGTCATCCGCCTCATCATGATCGTCTCGGTCCTTGGCACCGTGAACGCGCAGATCATGGCGGCCCCGCGCATCATCCTCGCGATGGGTGCGGATGGGCTGTTCCCCCGCATCGCGACGCGCGTGAACAAGGGCGGCACGCCGGCCACCGCGCTGGCCCTGAGTCTCGTCGTGATGGTGGGATTCTTCCTGCTGGGATCGTTTACCGCAGTCGTGGCCGTGGACATCATCCTGGTCGTGCTGCTCTACGTGGTGGCGTTCTCAGCGCTCTTCGTCCTGCGTCGCAAGGAACCCGACACACCGCGACCGTTCCGCGCGTGGGGTTACCCCTGGCTGCCGGCATTGGGCCTGCTGGTGGCCATCGGGCTGCTCCTCAGCATGATCCTCGGCGATCCCTTCTCGGCGATGATCGTTGCGGGGCTGCTGGTGGTGAGCTGGATAGTCGGGAAGGCGGGAAGACGGGAGGACGGGATGACGGGATGACGAGATCTGGAGGAATGAGACCTTCCCGCCTTCCCGTCTCCCCGCCTGCCCGAGTTACTTGCCGCCTTCCCGTCCTCCCGCCTTCCCGCCTTTCATCACGAACCTCACTTTCCGCAGTGCCCCGATGTCCTTCGTCGGATCCCCCTCGACCGCGATCAGGTCAGCAAGGAGGCCGGTCTTGATGCGTCCACGGTCATCCAGGCCGAAGATGCCGGCGTTTCCGGCCGTCGCGGCGTGAACCGCCTGCGCCGGCGTCATGCCGTAGTCCACCATCAGCTCTAGCTCCCGCACGTTGGTGCCGTGCGCAAAGACACCCACATCGCCGCCGAAGCAGATGTCCACACCGGCATCGAGCGCGGCGCGGAAGCTGGCGCGCTTTTGCTTCATCCGCGCGGGCTCGGGCTGGCCCGGTTTCCAGCCGCGATAGATGGAGACGGCTTCGGTCGCCGCGAGCGTGGGGCAGTACCCCACATGATGCTCCGCCATCAGCTTGAACACTTCCGGCGTGCCACCGTCGCCGTGCTCGATAGTGCGCACTCCCGCCAGTGCCGCACGCCGCATTCCTTCCGCCGTGCCGGTGTGCACGGCGACGAACCGTTTGGCGCTGCCCGCCACTTCGACCGCCAACTTGAGCTCGGCCTCGGTGAAGGTCGGCTCCGATTCACCGTGCGGGCCCCAGCCGTAGTCACCATACAACTTGACCCAGTCGGCGCCCTTGCCGATCTGGTCCCGGATCACGCGCGTGAGCCCATCCACGCCGTCGGCTTCCTCTGCGCCAAACGCCATGTCGCGTTCTGGCGCGCCACGCGGACCGTAGGAACCCGTCACGACGATGGCGCGCGTGCTGGCGAGAATGCGGGGGCCTGGGATGATACCCTGCCGGATGGCATCGCGGAGGCCGACGTCGGCGTAGCCCGCGCCTTCGGTGCCGAGATCGCGCTCCGTGGTGATGCCGGCATCGAGCGTCGTGCGCGCCGCGACGGTGGCGCGCGCGATGCGGAGCGCCAGCGGCTCATACAGCACCTGCCGGTCCCACGGCGCTTCGTTGTAGGGATGGAGCAGGAGGTGGGAATGGCCTTCGATCATGCCGGGCATGAGCGTGAGCCCGCTCAGCGAGATGACCGTTGCGCCGGCGGCGGAGATGTCCCCGGCCGGACCCACCTGCGCGATCGTATCGCCCTGAACCAGGACGGCCCAGCCGCGATGCGGTTGATCGGTGATGCCGTCATAGACGGCGTCAGGCCTGAGCACGATTGCCGATTGGGCGACGAGCGGCGGAGCGACGGTGAGTGCCGCCGACATCACGACATACGCGCGAAGGATCCGCATGCGGACTCCTCTGCTGGCGGGCCGCTGGAGCGGCCCATAGGTTAGGGGGATGGTCTTCTCCAATATCGCATCATCCGCCGAAACAGGCCTCCGTGCGTCCATTGCCCGGCTCCCGAAGACGGAGACCCACCTCCATATCGAAGGGGCGCTGCCGCTCGCGCTGCTGCGGCAAGTTGCGCCCGACCGGTTCACGGACGGCCCGCCTGCCTGGTGGGCGCCGGAGTTCCGCTATCCGGATTTCGCC
>DASSHL010000060.1:0-3777 GCA_035692845.1 Gemmatimonadales bacterium | reverse complement strand
GCTTCAGGTAGGTGACAGCCGCTGCTACCTCCTGCGCGACGGCGCCCTGCGGCAGATTTCGCGCGACCAGACCATGGCAACAGAGCTCGTCGAGCTTGGTGTGCTCAAGCCGGCTGATGCGCCCAATTCCCGCTGGGCCAGTATGCTGTCCAGCTCGATTGGTGGCAGCCAGACGGCGCCGCAGGTAACCAGGTACGAACACCGCTGGGACGACGTGCACCTGCTGTGCAGCGACGGCCTCACGCGCCACGTGCCTGACGAGCGCATCAAGGAGCGGCTCGAGGCCATGTCGTCGTCCCGCGAGGCATGCGAAGCGCTGTTGCAGGACGCGCTCGACGCTGGCGGCAGCGACAATATCAGCATCATCGTGGGACGCGCCCGCAAGCTGGCCTGACCCGCGGCCCGGGCTGTCGCTTGCGCCGGTGGCGGGACCGACTCACGTTGCAGGCATGACTACCTCAAACCGTGCTGTCCCCACCGGGCACCGTCGGTTCCTGGCGCCAGCGCTCCTGCTCGTGATCGTGGGATGCGCCGCTACTCCTGCCGCCAGTGACCCCGACCTGATCGTCACCGCCAACCACATCTACACCGCCGATTCCACGCGCCTGACCATTGAAGCCTTTGCGGTGCGCGACGGGCACTTCGTCTATGCCGGATCGCGCGACAGCGCGCTGGCGTTACGAGGCACAGGAACGCAGGTGCTGGAACTGGGCGATGCCACCGTGCTGCCTGGCCTGGCCGATGCCCATGCCCATCTCGTCGATCTCGGCTTCTCCCTTCAGTCAGTGGACCTCCGCGGCGTGGACAGCTACGCCGAGGTGGTCCGGCGCGTCGCCGAACGGGCGAAGACGATTCCCAAGGGCCGCTGGATTACCGGCAACGGCTGGGACCAGAACCGGTGGCCAGGCAAGCGATTCCCGACCTCTGCCGCACTCGACAGCGCGGTTCCCGATCACCCCGTGCTGCTTGATCGCATCGACGGACATGCCGTGCTGGCCAATCGCGCGGCGATGCGGGCGGCCGGCATCACCCCCCAGGTGAAGGATCCCGACGGCGGTCGAATCGAGCGCTTGCCTGACGGCTCGCCGTCCGGGGTCTTTGTGGACAATGCCATGGGCCTGGTACGCCGGGCGGTGCCGGCACCGACTAATGACGAGATCCGCTCGGCGCTGATTGCCGCCGCGCAGGACGTGAATCGCTGGGGACTGGTGTCCATCCAGGACATGGGCGAGCCCAGGCGGAACATCGAGCAGGTCGAGGCACTGGCCCGGGACGGAAAGCTTTCCGTCCGCGCCTACGTAATGGTTGCGGATGATTCGGCTGATCTCGCCCACTATTTCGAACGCGGGCCGCAGTCCGCACTCTACGACGGCCATGTCTGGATCCGCGGCATCAAGCTTTATGCGGACGGGGCACTGGGCTCACGGGGGGCGGCACTGCTCGCGCCCTATGCGGACGATCCGGGCAATCGCGGGCTGCTGGTCTCGTCCGAGCAGCACCTGGAGCAGCGGGCGGAGGACGCACTGCGTCATGGATTCCAGGTCAGCACGCACGCCATCGGCGATCGCGGCAATCGTAACGCGCTCGACGCGTACGAAGCAGCGCTCAGGGCGGTGCCCACGGCGGACGCACGCCTGCGCGTGGAGCATGCGCAGGTGCTGTCACCAGCGGACATTCCGCGCTTCGCGAAACTGGGTGTGATTCCCTCGATGCAGGCGAGTCACCAGACGAGTGACATGCGCTGGGCCGAGGACCGGCTGGGTCCGGAGCGGGTGAAGGGCGCGTATGCGTGGCGGTCGCTGCTCGAGACCGGCGTCATCATCCCGAACGGCACCGACTTTCCCGTGGAGCAGGTCAATCCGTTCATCACCTTCCACTCGGCGATTACGCGGCAGGACTCGACCGGGTACCCGCCAGGCGGCTGGTATCCCGACCAGCGGATGACTCGCGAAGAAGCCCTCAAGTCCATGACTATCTGGCCCGCACATGCGGCCTTCCAGGATTCGGTCATGGGATCCATCTCGACGGGGAAATACGCCGATTTCACCGTGCTCAGTCAGGATATCATGGCGATCGCGCCGGAGGAGATCCCCAGGACGCAGGTAGTGGCCACGTATCTCGGCGGCACGCCTGTGTACCAGCGGCCGGCAGCGAAGCAGGATTCGACGCCCTGAGTATTCGCGCGGGCGGCCTCATGGGGGGAGCAGCAGCATGACTGACAGGAAAATCATCGCGGTCACCGGGGCGACCGGCGCACAGGGCGGCGGGCTGGCGCGGGCCATACTCGCGGATGCGGACAGCCAGTTTCACGTCAGGGCCCTCACCCGCGATCCTGACTCTGCCAAGGCGCGGGCACTGGCTGAGCAGGGAGCCGAAATCGTTGCTGCCGACGTTGACGATGCGGCGAGCCTCGCGCGGGCGTTCGAGGGCGCCTACGGTGCGTACTGCGTCACCTTCTACTGGGCCCACATGTCGCCTGAACGGGAGAAGGCGGAGGCGGCAAACCTGGCGCATGCGGTACAGGCGGCGGGAGTGAAGCATGCGATCTGGTCCACCCTGGAGGACACGCGGCAGTGGATACCGCTCTCTGACAACCGGATGCCGACACTGATGGGCAAGTACAAGGTGCCGCATTTCGATGCCAAGGGTGAGATGGACAAGCTGTTCACCGATCTTGGCATCCCCACGACCTTCCTGCTCGCCTCGTTCTATTGGGACAATTTCATTTACTTCGGATCGGGGCCCAAGCGGACGCCTGACGGCACCTTGGCACTCACGCTTCCGATCGGAGACGCGAGGATGGCGGGGATCGCCTCCGAGGACATCGGAGCCGTGGCCTACGGCATCCTGAAGCGTGGGCGGCAGATGATTGGTCAGCGGATAGGCGCGGTCGGCGAACAGCTGACCGGGCCAGAAATGGCGGCCGCCATGTCGCGCGCGCTGGGCCAAACCGTGCGGTTCAACCCGGTCACGCCTGAAGTCTTCCGCGGCTTCGGCTTTCCGGGCGCAGACGACCTCGGCAACATGTTCCAGTTTTATGACGAGTTCGAGGAAGTCTGCAACGAAGTGCGTGACGTGGCGCGCGCACGCGAGCTGGCGCCCGGCCTCAAGAGCTTCGACCAGTGGCTCGCGGCACATGGGGCACAGATTCCGCTGGAATAGCGTCCATTCGTCTCCTATCGCCAGCGGAACAGACTGAGCGCGAGCACGAATGGCACGACGAGCCAAGCGAGCAGCAATAGCAGCTCGCCCGTAACCGATCCGAGCGTCGCGCCGCGCAGCATCACGGCGCGGAGGGCGTCCACCGCGCCGGTGAGCGGCAGCGCCTGGATGAAGGGCTGGAGCGCCCTTGGAAAGTTGGCCGACGAAAAGAAGACACCCGAGAAGATCCACATCGGCAGCATCACCAGATTCGCGAGCCCCGACACCGCCTCCACTGTACGGGCACGCGAGGCCACCAGCAGGCCCATGGCGCTGAAGGCGAGCGCTCCGACCAGGCACACGCCACCCAGCGTCACCAGCGAGCCGCGCACCGGCACGCCGAAGACCAGCGCGCCGAAGCCCACCAGCACACCCACCTCGACGACCAGGAAGAAGAGCCGTGACAGCAGGAACGACATCAGGTACTGCGCCCGCGACATGGGCGTGGCGACCAGGCGCTTGAGCAGTTTCTGCTTGCGCGCCGTGACCACCGCAAAAGCGATGGACCAGATGCCGCTGCCCATGAGATTGAGGCCAAGCAGGCCCGGGATGAAAAAGTCGATATAGCGCGCGCCG
>DASSHL010000059.1:0-6696 GCA_035692845.1 Gemmatimonadales bacterium | reverse complement strand
CGCAAGTGCCGCGCGGTAGCCTTCGAGTGCGGGCTGCAGCTCGTGGCGCTGGAAGTGCAGCAGTGCGAGGTTGAGGCGCACGGTGATGGGCACGTGCGGCCCCCGCGCGGCGCGGCGGAAGGTGGCGAGGGTCGCATCAGCGGCCGGATCCTGCGCCCGCAACACGCCGAGATTGTTCCAGGCAATCACATAGTCCGGGTCCAGGTCCACCGCGCGCTCGTAGGATGCCTCGGCCACGTCGCGGTGACCCAGTTGCTGGAGACAAACCCCGCGCTCTGACCAGAGCTTGGGCGACTCGGGAAATTCCTTGACCAGCTGATCATAGAGCTGCAGGGCAGCCGCCAGCTCCCGCCGCAGCAGCTCCACTTCGGCCATGGCCTGCAACGCGAGACGGCGGTCCTCGCCGGCATCGAGCGCGAGCCGGTACTCGCGCAGCGCTTCTGCGAGGTAGCCCTTCTGCCGGAAGGCGAGCCCCAGATTGAAGTGGGCGAGGGCGGCATCGCTCACTGGCTGTGGCGCGGCGCCACGTGGCGGGGCCGAACCGTTGGAGCCGCCGCTCCGGCTCAGCGTGAGATTGGCCTGTGCGCGCGCCAGCGCAGGATTCAGCTCGATGGCGCGCTTGGCGGCAGCGCGGGCCTCGGTGTGCTGGCCCATGTCGCCGTGGACGAACGCGAGCAGGTAGTGTGCGTCGGCATACTCCGGGTTCCGGCCGACAGCGCCCTGCAGCGCCGCCAGCGCGGGCTCGTTGAGCCCGCGATTGTAGAGCGTCTCACCATAGTAGAAAAGTGCGACCGCGCTCTCTGGATCACGCCGGCATGCTTCGGCAAACCATTCGGTGGCCTCCTCGACTCGCCCGCGCGCACGCTCACTGAGGCCCAGCTGCACCAGGACCGCCACATCGCCGGGGTGTCGCGCCAGCAGTGCCTCGAATTCCGCTGCCGCAGCGTCATGCTGGCCGAGTGACGCATACACGCGACCGAGCTCCCAGCGCGCGTCCCGGTCATCGGGATTGCCACGCAGGCGCCCTTGCAGCTCGGCCACGCGGTGGTCGTAGTGTCCGCTGTCGCGGTAGGCAATTTCCAGATTGGCCTGCGCGATGCTCATGCGCGAGTCGAGCTCGAGCGCGCGCTGGAAGGCGGCGACTGCTTCCGGGATCAGGCCCTTGTGGTAGTAGAGAACGCCGAGGTTGTTGTGCGCGCCCGCATCCGCGGGATCGATCCGCCGTGCGAATGACCGCAGCGCCGAAAGGTCGTGTTCGGACAGTACGGGCGCCGGCATCTCAGCGTCCTACGGCAGGCGGATGGCGTCGAAGATGGCGCGGAGCGACGGCATGTCGGGCAGGAGCAGGAAATGCCCATTGAGCGCCTCCCGCTCCTTGCCCACCTGGAACGACGTCTCCACGCAGAAGACGTAATCCCGCTCCTGGCCGAAGTTGAGGTAGGTGCTGGTGATGACCGCGGCGCTCTGGTCCACCACCAGCCCCGGCACGGAGGGCACCAGCATCATGCCCATGAAGTCGCTCAGCGCGTTGAGGTAGGCACTGACGAGGATGTTGCCGACCTCCTTGAGGCCGCTCTGTTCCATTTCGCCGAACGTTTCGGTGCTGCCGTCTTCGCGGCGGAAGAGAATGTCGCAGAGTCGGCGGGCCGCGTTGTCCGGAAAGAGGATCAACGTCCGCCCGGTGAGATCGCCCATCATCTGCATCAGGACGGCCGCCACCACGGTGTCGGGCGCACCCAGGAGGTCGGCCACTTCCTCGAGCGGCCGCACGTTGACCTCGGGGACGCTGATCATGATGGTGCGGTTGGTCATCTGCGAGAGGGCCGTGGCAGCGTGGCCCGCCCCGATGTTCGCGACCTCGCGCAACGCGTCCAGCTGCAGATCCTTGAGCCCGCGGGCGTCGTCCATGCGTTCCTCGTGTCAGACCAGCGCGGCGGCGTCGAGAATCAGCGCCGGCGCACCGTCCGCCAGAATGGTGGCTCCCCCGAAGAACGTCGGCATGCCGCGCGGCGCCTCGAAGGGTTCAACTACTATGTCCTGCTGGCCCAGCAGGCGGTCCACGATCAGCGCCGCCTTCCGCTCTCCAACTTCGAGGATGATACCGGGCCGGCGGGCCGGCGCTTCGCCGTTCGCGCGCACCAGATCGCGCAGGTGCACCGTGGGGATGGCCCGCTCCCGCACCACCAGCGCCTGCCGGTCGCGAACAGCCGTGACACGCTGCAGATCGAAATCCACCGTTTCCGCCACGTAGGCGATGGGGACCGCGTAGCGCTCGTCGCCGACACCGGTGAGCAGTGCGCGCACGATGGCGAGCGTGAGCGGCACGCGCAGCGCGAACGTCAGGCCCGCGCCCTCGCTGGCAGTGACCGAAAGCGTGCCGCCCAGGGCGCGGGCGCGCGTCATGGCCACGTCGACACCCACGCCTCGTCCGGAGACCCCGCTTACGGCGCTGGCCGTGCTGAAGCCCGGCCGCGCCAGCATGCGAAGCAGCAGGTCGTCCGTGAGCGTGGTCACCGAAGGTTCGATCAGGCCGTCCCGCTTGCCGCGCTCGAGCATGCGCTGCCGATCGATGCCCCGGCCGTCGTCGGACACCCTGATGACGACGGTGTTCCGCTCCCGCGAGGCGCTGGCCACCACCCGCCCTTCGGCGGGCTTGCCCCGCGCGAGGCGTTCATCCGGCGACTCGAGGCCGTGATCCACCGCATTGCGGATCAGGTGCAGCAGCGGGTCACCGATCTCATCGAGCACGGCGCGATCGAGCTCGATCTCGCCGCCCTCGCTCTCGAAGCGTGCCTGCTTGCCGAGCTCCCGCGCGAGGTCGCGCACCGCGCGCGGGAAACGGTCGAACACTTCCGCCACCGGGCTCATGCGCGCGAGCAGCACCTCCGACTGCAGGCCGCCCACCAGGCGCGAGACCTGGTCGGCCACGCCGCCAAGATCCGCGTCGTCCCGGCTCGCGGCCAGGTCAGCCAGCCGGTTCCGCGCCACCACCAGCTCGCCCACCTGCTTCATCAGGACATCGAGGCGCGCGAGGTCGATCCGGATCTGTCGCCGTGTCGGCTCGGCACTCGCGCTGCGGGTCGCGCCCACCTCGCCGATGGTGACGCTTTCGATGTCGCCCGCGGCCCGGATGGCAGCCTCGATGGCCGCGGCCGACGAAACGCCAGCGAGGCGAAAGCTGAAGCGGCCGTCAAAGTCGTCACGCTCAAACGCGGCCGAGCCGGGACGCATCTCAAAGACGCCACCGAGCGCTTCGGCCCGGCGCAGCGCCAGCATGGCCCGCCCGCCGCGGAGGGCGGCGTCCGGACGCACCACCACCGTAACAAGCCGAGTCGCCATCGCGACATACTCGGCGGTGTTGGCCGGGACGGCGGTTGCAGGGGCGCGGGCCGCACGGTCGAGCGACGCCAGGAGCGCAGCATCGTCAGCGTCAGGCCCGGTCTGCCCTGCCCCGGCGCGCCCGACCGCCGCGGTGATACCATCGACGGCGCTGAAGAGCAGCTGGATCAGCTCGGGCGTGACAGCGACCCGACCCGCGCGCACCGCATCGAGCAGGTTCTCGGTGCCGTGCGCCAGTCCCGAGACGCCATCGTAGCCCATCGTCGCGGCCATGCCCTTGATGGTATGGATGGCGCGAAACAGCCCCGCTACCGGCTCGGCCGCCGCAGGGTCGCGCTCCCATTCGAGCAGGTACTGATTGCAGGAGGAGAGATGCTCGCGACTCTCGGCGAGGAAGAGTGCCGCGTACTTCGAGAGATCCATCGGATCAGCCAAGAACGCGCTGGACGGCCTCGAGCACGCGGGACGGCTGAAACGGCTTGACCACGAAATCCTTGGCGCCCGCCTGGATCGCCTCGACCACGAGGGCCTGCTGGCCCATGGCGCTGCACATCAGGATCTTGGCGTCGGGATCGTCCTTGCAGATGGCCCGCACGGCATCGATGCCACCCATGTCGGGCATGACAATGTCCATGGTGACCAGGTCGGGCTTGAGCTGATGATACTTGTCGACGGCCTGCACGCCGCTTTCGGCTTCTCCCACCACCTCGAAGCCTGCCTGCGTGAGTATGTCACTGATCATGGTGCGCATGAAGATGGCATCATCGCAGACCAGCACGGTATGACCCACGAACCACCTCCGTTACGGTCAGATTTCAGCAGACAGCCGCGGCGTCAGCTCGATGCCGCCCGCTCCGAGAGCAGGACTGGAGCACAGAGAGCGTCCAGCTCCAGGATGACGAAGTGATCGGCCCCATGCCGCGCCACCGCGCGCACGACCGCGGGATCTACTCCGGGCAACCGCTCCTTCGGCGCGACGGCCGAGTCCGGGAGCGTGAAGAAGTCGCGAACTTCGCCGACCTCGAGCCCGATGAGCCGGCCGGCGGCCTGCAGCACCAGGATGGCGCCTTCGTCGCCCTCACGGCGCGGCCGATGAAGGAGTTCGTGCGCATCCAGCACTGTCAGCAACGCACCGCGCACATTCACCAGCCCGGCGACCGCGGCCGCCACGCCTGGAATCCGGGTGGCCTGTATCCGGGGCAGGATCTCCCGCACAATCCCTGCCGGGGCTCCGCAAAGGAGGTCGCCGACCCGAAAGACGACGGCATGCAAAACAGGGGAATCAGGCATCTCTATTGAAGAAACGAAGATACCGAAGGGGCGCATCCTGAGCAACAACTTCTGAGTCAGCCGCAAGCTTCAGCGCCGGCATGAGATCAGCCGGCCAATCCGCTTGAAATTCAAGTGGTTCGCCGCTTTCAGGATGGCGAAATGCCAGACTGGCGGCGTGGAGCGCCTGGCGCGGCGTGGCCCGCTCGATCCGCTCGGCGAGCGTCCGGGCAGCGCCGCTGATGCGCCGGGCCCCTCCGCCACCGTACACCTGGTCGCCGACGACGGGGTGCCCCACGTGTTCCAGATGGACGCGTATCTGATGGGTGCGCCCCGTCTCGAGGTCCACCCGAAGCAGTTCGCAGGACTCGAAACGGGCCACGACCCGAGCCTCGGATCGAGCCGTCCGGCCTCCGTGGCTGATCGCCATCCGCTTCCTGTCGGAGTCGGCGCGCGCGATGGCGGCGTCGATACGGAGCGGGGACTCCGCGAGGTGGCCCCATGCGAGGGCTGCGTAGGCGCGGTGCACACGCCGCTCGGCGATTTCCCGGCTCAGCCGCCGATGGGCTTCATCGGTCTTGGCCACAATCATGAGTCCCGAGGTGTCACGGTCCAGGCGGTGCACGATGCCTGGCCGGCCCGCTGCCCCACCCGCCAGCGTGAGCCCACGCGCCACGAGCGCATTGACGACGGTGTCGTCCCAATGCCCCGGGGCGGGATGCACCACGAGACCGGCGGGTTTGTTGATCACGGCCAGCGCGTTGTCCTCGAACACGATGTCGAGCGGAATGTCGGCAGGCGTCAGCCGGCGTGGCGGCTCGGATTCGGGAAGCCGGACTTCCACCTCGTCGCGTGAGCCGAGGACGCGGGAGGCGCGCACCGCCGCGCCGTTGACGCTTACCTGCCTGGCTGCAAGCAGCCGGGCGACGTGGGTGCGGGAGAGCTGGAGCTGGTCTGCCAGGAACCGGTCAATGCGTTCGGTCGTCTCGACGAGCACGCAGAACCCGATGGCCGGCACTGGCGGAATGGTCAGGAGGCGGGCGGAGCCTGCACCTGCGCCGACTCCGCGCGCCGTGCATCCTCGCGCCAAAGCGAGAGCGCGAGCGCGATGGCGCCGCAGGTCACGCCGGAGTCGGCAATGTTGAAGGTGGGCCAGCGATGAAGGCCGATACCGACGTCGAGAAAATCGGTGACGCCCTGCGCGGTGCGGATCCGGTCCACGAGATTGCCGGCGGCGCCACCGGCCACGAGGCCGAGCGCGAGCTGGCGCACCCAGTCGCCAGGTGGCGTGCTGCGCGAAAAGCGGATGAGCAGGACCACCGCGAGGACGGCAATGCCCATGAAGATCCAGCGGGAGTAACTGCCCAGGTGCAGGCCGAAGGCCGCGCCCTGGTTGAAGACCAGGTGCAACCGCACCCAGTCGCCGAGGACGTTGACCGTCCGGCCGTCGCCCAGGAATGACTCGGCCAGGTATTTCGTCACCGCGTCGAGCGCGAGCACGAGCGCCGCCGCTGCTGCGAACACCTGCCGGTCATTTCCGCTTCGCATCCTCTTCCTTCTCCTTGCACGAGATGCAGAGCCGCGCGTGAGGCAGCGCGTCAAGCCGCTCGAAGTTGATCTCCTGGCCGCAGTTGTGGCAATGGCCGAATTTCTCGGGGCTGGAATACATCCGCCGGAGCGCCTCGTTCACGTGCCAGAGGTAGCGGCCCTCCTGCGACGCGAACAGGAACTGCTTTTCCCGCTCCATGGCGTCGGTGCCCTGGTCGGCCATGTGGAATGAATAGGATGAGAGATCGCCGTCAGCGCCCTGGAGCGAGGCGTTGAACGACTCGTCATAATAGCCCAGTTCCTTCATGACCCGGGCCCGCTCTTCGAGGAGTCGCTTCTCAAGATGCGCCAGCTGCTTCTTGTTCATGCTGCATCCACTGGTTGGGGGTCGGAGCGACCGTCCGGCAGCTCATACCGCGTGAGTCCTACCATGAGCGTGGCGTCGTCGAGCTGGACGCGCTGCTCGAGATCGGGCTTCGGCGCGCGGGCACCGAAGTCCAGCTGTCGCGCCAGCGTTTCCTCACCGATGGTGCCGGCGTG
>DASSHL010000058.1:0-3614 GCA_035692845.1 Gemmatimonadales bacterium | reverse complement strand
GGCTCCTCGGCCGCAGGCGCGCGGCGTGCAACCACGCCGCGCGTGCCCTCGCGTCCGAACCGAGCCGGTATTCGGCGGCGCCGAGCCCATACCAGTCCGCCGCGGTAGAACGGGGATCGCGCAGGCGATGCGCGAAACCCTCCGAAGCGGCGCGGTACGCCCCTGATTCGTACAGCGACTGGGGACTCGGGACCTGGGACGCGAGAATTGACGGAGGCAGCAGCAGCAAGGGAAGCAGGATCGCGAGGAGCTGCCGGCCGCGACGCTCACGATGACGTGAGGTGCCGCCCAACCTGCCCGTCAGCTCGTCCATCTCGCGGGCGAGTTGTGCCTGGCTGCGCTCGCCATCCTTGGTGCCATAGCGAGCGGCGAGAAATTCATCGCGCACGCCGGCGATGCGGCGGGCCAGTTCGGCATCCACGCCAGCTGCGCGCAGCGCCGACACCAGCGCGTGCCCGGTGCGCACATCAGCATCCGGAACCAGCGCGCGGAGCGCCGCGAGCAGGCGCCGATCTGACCTCGGGAGATCGGGTTGCTGGTCGGTCGTCCGGCGACGATAGCGACCGCGGTACCAGTCGCGCCCTTCGAGGCCGGCCCAGAGCACGACCGGCAGGCATGCGAGGACAAGCCAGAATGACAGCGGGACCGTATGCCAGAGCGCGGCCGCGGGCGCGCGGCCGCGCCGTGTGAGCAACGGCGGCGGGGTTGGGCGCGACGATTCATTCTCCGGCGCCGGTGCAATGCTGATCCCGACTGCTGGCGCGTCCAGTGTACGGTATGCCTCGGCATCCAGGTCGAAATAGCTGTAAGAGAGCTTGGGCAGGCGAAGCGGACCGGCGGAATCGGGCAGCGCCAGGAACCGGAATGTCTTGGTGCCGCCGAGCATTCCCGCTGAGCTGGTCATCCGGTCATCCGTGCGATCCTGGTAATGACGGATACTGTCTGGCCAGGCGAGTATCGGAGCGGGCCAGAGCGCCACGTTACCGCGCCCCGAGAGCGTGATGTCTACGGCCACCGCCTGTCCGGCGCTGCCACTGGCAGCTGCTTGCCGCTGCATGACCATGTCGCGACCCACCGCGCCGCTGAAGCCGGCCGGCCGGCCGGCGTCCGGCAGCGCATGCACGGTGAGCGTCGCCGAATTGCTCTCGAGCGTGTAGCGCTGCTCCTGACTGAAGAACTGCATTGCCACCGGCACGCTGTATTGCAGCGATGCCTTGGCAATCTCGACCGGACCGGGCACCAGCGGAAAGACGATCTGATAGGAGACGAACAGGTCGTACCAGGTGTCGCCTACCTTGCGACTGTCTGCTATTCCAGGCGGCGTCGGCTGGGGATAGCTCCAGACACCGGACAGCGTCGGCGGCGTCAGGGTGGGCGGCCGGCGCAGCCGGGAGCGCAGGTCTCGCGGGAACCATGCTGCCGTCACCACATCCACCTGCTCGCCGACGAAGATGCTGCTGTCGGAAACGAGGAGCGTGAGGGCCGGCTCGCCGGGGCGGCGCGGGGGCGGCGCCTTGCGGAGCATCGCCCGCAGGCGGGGGCTGATGCCTCCCGCACCGGCGCCGGCGCTCGCCTCCACGAGAATGGTCACGTAGCCCGTGCGCGCGTGTTGGCCTCCCTGCTCTGCCTCGAACGGACCCAGCCGGAAGGTGCCCGGGCGCAGCGCGCTGAGATCGAGCTGCAGCGTCGTGGTGCGCGCGGTAGTGTCGCTGACGGAGACCGCAGTCCGCTCGCTTCGCGCCAGGATCTGGAAGCCGTCGAGTGACGGCAGCGTGATTCGGATCGGGGCAGCAGAGGTGCCGGTGGCGGTCACGGTCAGCGTGAGATCTTCGCCCACGGCGAGACGGGACCGATCCAGCGATGCGGTGACGGTCGGAGCTGGCGCCTGCAACGCCGCCAACAGCAGCATGGCGGTGATCACCAGTCCTTGACCCCCGACGCACTGCTCTGCATCCGTCGCTGCTGGTCTTCGCGTGTCTGGCGCTCTTCTCGCGACATCGACTCGAGAATCTGTTCGGCTTGCGCCTGTGACATCCCGGCGGACGCGGACGCCGCAGGCGGCGGGGGCTTCTGGCCTCCGCCACCGCCGCCACCACCACCACCGCCCGATTGGGGCGGCGGCTCTGGCGGTTTCAGGCGCTGGGCCAGCTCAAGGTTCCACTTGGCGCGGGCCGAGCGCGGCTCGAGCAGCAGGGCCTGCTGCAGGTTCTGGATGGCGGTCTCCAGCAGCTTCGCGCGATTGGCGCTGTCGGCCCGCGCATCCATGAGATTCACCAGACCGAGGTTATAGAGGGCCCGATAGCGGAGCGCTGGGTCAATCGATTGGCTCGCCTCGCCCAGCGCGCGTCGGGCCACATCGAGCCGGCCGGCGCGCAGTGCCGCGGTCCCGGCGTTGTAAAAGGCGGTGTCGCGTGCGATCGTCCCTGACGCCGCGTCGAGAAAGCGTGATGCCGCGTCACCCGGACGCCCCTCCGCCATGGCGCGGGCGCCCTCAGAAGGGCGTTGCGCCCGTGCGGGGAGCGCCGGGCCCGCCAGCAATGCCAGCACCAGCAGCGACGCACCCCGCCGCGTGAGCGTCTGCAGCAGGAGCAGCATTGCTGCCACGAGGAGGGGAATCCAGGCGCGCGGGATCAGGTCGCTCGCGCGAGTCTCGGTCGTGGGGCTGCGCTTGAAGTTGGCCAGCAAGTCGCGCACGGCGCCGGCCTGATCCGGTGCATCGGCGGGAACGACGGTGCCGTCACTCGCTTCCGCCAGCTGATCCAGGACAGCTTCCTCGCGCCTCGTCTCGACCGGCGTGCCGTTCTCGTCCAGCTTGTACTCGATCAACGTGCCGGTCGTGTCACGAATCGGAATGCGCACCGGCGTCGTGCCGCCCTCCGCAACGAAGACCACCCGCACGTGCTGCGCCTTCAGCTCCTCAGCGGCCTGCCGCGCCGCGGCCAGGCTGTCATGCAGCTCGCCGTCGGTGAAGACCACGAGCACCCGATCGCCCACCTCCCCCGAGGCCAGCAGCAACTGGCCGCCTTGCGTCAGCACGGCGCCCAGGTTGGTGCCACCTTCGCTCGCGAGATCTGGATCAAGGGCATCGAGATACATGCGCACGGCGCCGCCGTCCACCGTCAGCGGCGTCAGGATGTAGCTGCTGCCGGCAAACGCGATGAGGCCGAGCCGGTCGCCCCGGCTGTCCTGCACCAGCCGGCGCGCCTCGCGCAGCGCGTGCTCCAGGCGATTGGGGCTTGCATCCTCGGCCAGCATGGAGCGGCTGATATCCACCGCGAGCACGAGACTCAAGGAGTGCGATTCGGTGCTCACGCGGGCACGTCCGCCTCGCGGCCCCGCAAGCGCCACCAGCCCGAACAGCAGCACAAGAGCCAGAAGAAGCGGCGTCCAGCGTCCGAGCTTCCGGGTTCGTTCGGCCAGCTCGGCGGACCAGCGGTGCGCGAGCTGCACCCGCTTCCGGTGCGCGACGAAGAGCCAGAGCGCGGCGAGCAGCGCTACGACAGGCGCAATGAAGAGGAGGACCGGCGCGTCGAAGATCATGGCACCCGCACCAGCACGGTCGAGCCCAGCAGCACCTCGAGCAGCAGTGCGCCGAGCCCGACCAGGATCAGCGG
>DASSHL010000057.1:0-10754 GCA_035692845.1 Gemmatimonadales bacterium | reverse complement strand
CCGAAAGTCAAGGCGCCCGCTGTAGGGCCGCAGTCTACTGACAGGTGGTAGGGGCGTTCCCGTTCTTCATGTTAAACTGCGCCGACACGACCGAGTCTGGCCGGAACGCATCCACATCCGAATCCGCCTCGGGCGCGACCGTATGAGCGATGAGCTGGAAGCCGCCTGGCTTGTTCACGCTAGCGCTGGGGAAAGTGGCAATTCCATGTTCGTCCGTGTCCGCAACGTCACCGCAAACCGCGATATATGAAGCCTTATTCTGTTGAACCGTCAGTTGCACGCGCACACCTTCCCACGGCGTGCCATTCTGCCCGGTGACCTTGACCGCGAGGGCATTGCCGTCGGTACCGGTGAGAAGCTTGCCGGAGGTGCCGCCCACCGGCTGTGCGACGAACGAGAGATTCACGCTGCCGGGAAAGACGACTTCGTGCGGGCTGAAGTTGCGGATGGTACCGCCCACGCCGCCTGAGGCGGCGGCCAGGGCCAGGTGCAGCCCGCTTGCCGTGGTACGCGTGACATTCGCCGACGGCGCTGTGCAGTCGAGGAAACTGCTTGCCACCGGCAGGATGTGCGAGGTCTTCGTGATCCGGAGCCCGGCGTCGGAGAGGTCCGCCGGCTTGTTCACCGGGCACAGCGCCACGACACCGGCGCCTACCAGCGCCGCCGGCTCGCTGCCGAACACGGGCCGCGCCAGCGAGATGTCCATGGCATAGCCGCCGAACTGTTCCACGGAGAAGGTACTGATGGGATAGCCGTAGAAGAGCCCGCGGCCGCTCAGCCAGGTACCGAAGCCGGCCGCCGGGGCGGCAACGCCGCCCTTGCCATCGTGGGCCAGTGCCGGGCCGCCAGCGTCATCGGTTCCCCCGCGCACCTCGTACAGGCCCGACGCATCCAGCGCTTCCTTGAAGTGATCGGCATCGCCGGTCAGCGAGAAGGTGCCGCAGGCCAGGCCCAGCACGGTGAGATTGGCGCCGTCGGTGGAATTCTGCGATGTCCACGTTCCGGCCGCGTGGCCCGCGTCCGCAAGACCCGCCAGTTCGGCGAACACATTCACTACGGCGCCCGTGGCGACGTTCGTGCCCGCATTCTGGTTGGTAACCAGCTTTGCCAGGTCCACGAGCTTGCTCTGCCGGCCAGCTACGGCGGCAGCCGCGCTGACAAAGCTGCTCGGGCTGCACACGGCGGTGCTGGCGGATGCGAGCGGCGTGGCAGCCGGGGCGGTCGGGGTGCCTGCATCGCAGGCACCGAGCAGCAGAACGGTGCCCGCTGCAAGCAACAGGGGGAGGGCTTGGCGCATCGGTGGTCGCTTCTTTCCCGGTACAGGTCAATTCTGAGTAATGGTAGGAGCCTTTGATACTGCTTGTTACGACAGATTCCCGCAAGTGGCTCAGTTACCAGACGCCACCAGGGCCAGGAAGCGGGGATTCTCGCGGAGGGGCTTGAACCAGGGGTCAGAAGTCAGTGACTTCCGCATCTGGGGGTTGGCAGCGGTGTAGATGGCGAGCTGCTGCAGCGCGTCATCGGTGTCGCCAATCATGGTCCGAGTCATGGCCTCGAAGAGTGCCAATTCACGGGGCGGGTCGTCGTCCGCCTCCACCCGGGAGCGGACCACGACGCTGCGGGCGCTGTCCTTGAGCCCGGCCCGTGCCAGCGCCCACGAGACCAGCATGGCGCCACGCTTCCGCATGAAGTCCCGCTGGTTGGGCGGATTCAGCTCCACGTACTGGTCCAGGAGCTTCCAGGCGCGCGAGATGTCCGGTTTGACGTCGGTGAGCGCAAACAGCATGATCTGGCACTCGACCGAGTGGGGATCGGACGGGAAGCGGGACTGCTCTTCGTCACACCAGTGACTTGCCTGGACCGACTGCTGGAGATCAAGCGAGGTGGTGAAGAGGCGCCAGAGCGTCTTGTCGGCGTTGGTGAGATATGGGTCGAGCTCGTATGCCCGGCGCGCGTAGAGGTTCGCCTCGTTCAGTTCCGGCTTGTTGTACATCAGGTGGCTGAGGGAGCTCCACGCCGAGGCCTGATCGGGATTGGCTGCCACGGCGGCGCGATAGTCCCGTTCAGCCTGGGCCATGGCGCTGTCCGCGCTGGCGGCATCGGGCTCGAGGCCCACCAGCCAGCCGTAGTAGCGGATGGTGCCGCGGAGCTCAAGTGCGTCGGGATCGTTGGGGTCGAGCTTGAGCGCGGCGGCCGCGAATGTCATGGCATGGTCAAGCGCACGTCCGTTGAGGCCCCGGTCGAGTGACCCGGATTCGCGCAGCCGGTTGAACACGAGCCAGCCACGCTGGGTGACCGGTGTAATCCACTTGGGGTCAAGCGCCTGCGCTACGGCGAGCAGTGAGTCGCCCTGGTCATACTGGCGGGCAATCAGGGCGCTGTCGCCCTGTACGATCAGCTGGTCGACAGCGCGAATCTCTTCCTGGCCCTTCTGCAACGCCTCCCACGCGTCCGGATTCCTGGTGCCCGAGCGGGTCTGTTCCAGCTGGATTTCCTGCCCCAGCTGACGGCGAAGGAAATTGGAGACCTGGCTCGCCATGTCGTCCTGCAGGCCGAAGATGTCACGCCGGGGCCGCGTGATCGTCCGGTTGTCAATTTCCGCACCAGTCGTGGCATTCACGAGCGACACGCTCACGCGCAACGAGTCGCCCAGCTGGCTCACACTCCCGCTCACCAGCGTCCCCACCTTGAGTGCTCGCGAGATGCTGTCTGAGCTCACGGAGGCATCACGGTAGGGGCGGACGCCGTTCTGGGAAATGACCGTGAGCGGCTTCACCCGGCTCAATTCGTGGATGAGCGCTTCGGTGAGGCCGTCGGCCAGGAAGCGGAGCGTGTCGGAGTGCTGGCTGGTGTTGAAGTAGAGCACCGCAATGCGGCGGGGGTCGGGGCCGCTCGGCTGTGCCGTCTTCGACTGGCGCGACCACAGACTCCAGGCGCCGAAGCCGAGTCCGGCCGCGACCACCGCGCCCGCCGCCCATGGCAGCCACCGGGGGCGCGCGCCGCGCCGCCCGCGAGCCGGTGCCGGGCGCACCTGACCGCTGCGCCGAGCCATGGTCTGCGAGCGGCGGGCGGCAGGGCTCAGATCGGCGCGCTTCAAGGCATCGGCAAACTCGGCCACGTCGCGGAAGCGGTCCGCGGGCGTTTTTTCCAGCGCCTGCAGGATGGCTTCGTCGATTTCATTGGGCACCGACTGGCGCACCACCTGGATGCTGGGCGGCGGCTCCATGGCGTGCTTGGCCAGGATCGCCATGGTGGTGGTGCCCTGGAAGGGCGGCTGGCCGGAGAGCAGTTCAAACAGCATGCAGCCCAGGCTGTAGAGGTCGCTCCGCGCGTCCACGGTGCTGCTGCCGGCGGCCTGCTCCGGGCTCATGTAGGAAGGCGTACCGATCGACATCCCGGTTTCGGTGAGCTTTTCCGCGCCCGCCTGGCTCGCGGCGCGGGCAATGCCGAAGTCGGCCACGATGGCGTGGCCCTGCTCGATCAGGATGTTTTCCGGCTTGATGTCGCGGTGGACGATGCCGCGGCTATGCGCGTAGTGCAGCGCGTCGGCCACTTCCACGGTGATGCGGATCGCGTCGGGCAGGGGGAGCTGTTGCTCGCGGTCGAGCCGGTCGCGCAGCGATTCGCCGGTGATGAACGGCATCACGAAGTAGAGCACGCCGTCGGCTTCGCCCGAGTCGTAGATGGCCAGGATATTGGGATGCTGCAGCTGGGTGGCGAGGTGGATCTCGCGCAGGAAGCGGTCGCCGCCCAGGGCCGCCGCCAGTTCGGGGCGCAGCACCTTGACGGCGACAGTACGATCGTGCTTGAGGTCGCGCGCGAGATAGACCAGGGCCATGCCGCCCTGACCGAGCAGGCGCTCGACCGCGTAACGATCGGCTAACGCCGTGCGAATCCGCTCCAGGGAATCGCTCACGTCCGTCCTTCCATCCGATGCGGCTGGCTCTGAAGTGAGACCGGAACATAGACCGGCGGCGAAGGCCGCGCCACATCAATTGCCCGGGTGGCCGGGCTCGTGCGGCAGGGCAAAATCCTCCGGCGTGGCGGGCCGCACCCAGAGGTCAAACGCCAAGAACAGTGTGCGCGAGTAGGGGAACCCGAGTGGCGGCACGATCAGCATCAACGCCAGTGTAATGACGAAGAAGAGGAGCCAGTCAGGCCGGGGCCAGGCGAGCAGCAGGTAGCCCACGAACCAGCCCGCGAAGGTGGTTTCCATCAGCACCAGGTTGGTGAAATACGCACCCACCCAGTAGCCTCGTTCGCCGCGCTCGAAGCGGAACCCGCACACGGGGCAGGTGGGCAGCATGCTGAACCAGCTGGTGAAGACCGGATGACCGCCACAATTGGGGCAGTGGCGGCGGAGGGCGTTGGTGAGGAGCTGGAAGGCGCGCGGCATGCGGATGCGGTCGACGGTCTACGGTCGACCGTCGACGGTTGACCGTCGACTCGCCTGCACCACCACCGCTACCCCTTCCTCGAGCCAGGAGTCCGGATGCGCACGCACCGCGCCGAGTGACAGGGAGGCGGGGTTGGTCTCCAGGCTCGCCCCGTGGAGCGCTCCGGAGGAGAATTCACGATAGTAGAGCGTGGCGCCGGCGTTACGCGCGTGCTCGGACACGAAGGCGGCGAGCAGTGCCTGCCATACCTTCGGCTCCCGCAGCGGGTGCCGGCCACTTCGATGGCGGTCGATCGCCTGAATGATGGTTGTGCGGTTGAGGCGCAGTGCGCGGTAGCGCTGGCGAAGGATCGACTCTTCGCGGTGGTGGACCGGGTCGCGCTGGAGATAGATATCGCAGGAGCAGGCACCCACCAGGAGACGAGCGGCCGTCTGCGCGTTGGGGAGGAGCGAGCGCAGTGCGCTGGATGGTGCCGGTGGGAGGAGATCGGCGGCGAGATCCGCCGGCACCATCGACCGCACCTCGCTCAGGGTGAGCGGGCTCGCGATGCAGAGGAAATGGCACATTGCAGCCGGACGTCGCCGGCGTCAGAGCGGCAGGTCGTCGCGCACCAGCACCAGAATGGCTGCTTGCGGTACCACGAGATACTTCTGATCTCCATAGGTGATCTCGACGGCCGCCTTCCGGAAGTAGATGGCATGGTCGCCGACCTGCGCCTGCATGCCGCGGCGAGGCGCCTTCCGGGCCTCGGCTTTCCACGGTTCATCATCGAGGGAGGAGAAGTCGGCCACCGGCTCACCCGGACCCACCGCCACGATGAGGCCGCCCTGCACCTGCTGGCCCTCGAGCGCCGAGGCCGGCAGATAGAGTCCGACGCGGGTGCGTTCCTCGCCTTCTTCGGGACGGATCAGCACCCGGTCGCCCACCACCAGCAGTTGCGATGGCGGCAGCTTCATCGGATCGGAGGTCACTCGTCGGCCGCCGCTTCCATCTGGTGTACGGTGACGACCTCGATCACCCGCAGGCTGCGCGTGCCGTTGGGCAGGCGGAGCGAGATTTCCTCCCCTTCCTGTCGGTCCTTGAGCGCGCGGCCGAGCGGGGAAGCGAGCGAAATGTGGCCGGCGTCGATGTCCATCATCTCGGCCAGCACCAGCATGTAGGTATCGGTCTCGTCCGATTCCAGGTCGAGCACGGTCACCCGCGACCCCAGCCCGACGCGGTCGATGGGCGCTTCGGTGCTGGCCAGCTGGGTCAGCTGGTTGAGCCGGGCATGCAGCTGGCCCAGCCGGGCCTGGACGAACTGCTGACGCTCGAGCGCCGCCTTGTATTCGGAATTCTCCCGCAGGTCACCCAACTCCACCGCCTGGGCAATGGCCTGCGGAAGCGTCACGTTCAGTTCCCGGCTGAGGTCGTCAATTTCCCGACCCAGCTTCTCACGCATTTCACGGATCATGGGAGTATCGATAAGGGACAATAAACACAGGGCCCGGGACCGCTCGGCCCCGGGCGTCGGACATTGGTCTATAGTATAGGGCGGGGACGGGGAAGGGGGAAGGCTGAATGAGCCTTCAGCCTTCAGCCCTTAGCCTTTAGCTTTAATTCTTCAGCTCTATCAAGGACTGTCTCACGTGCGTACGTCCCGATTCCGCTTCCTCAAACTTGCCGCAGTCGCCGGTGGCGCACTGCTGCTTGCCGGCTTTGCCTTCACCCACCTGCACCTCAAGGCCAGCGTGCCTGCGGCCGACAGCGCGGTCAAGAATGCGCCGTCACAAATCCTGCTCATCTTCAGCGCCCATCCCGAGGCGGCCTTGTCGCGCGTCCAGCTCATGGGTCCGGACAGCAGCGCTGTGGCCATGGGAAAGCCGGCGGCCGGCTCGGACTCGCTCTCGCTCACCATTCCCATCACCGGCAAGCTGGCTGATGGTCGCTACACCGTGCGCTGGCGCGCGGCCGGCCGTGATGGCCACCCTGCCGCAGGGGACTTCGCCTTTACCGTGGGCGGATCAGGTGGAGACAACACCTCGGCGTCGGCCGCGGTGTCACGGGATCATTCGGCGGACTGAGGTCGACGGTCGACAGTCTACGGTCGACCGTTGACCGTCGACTTTCTCCCATGGGCCCTACTCCTCTCATCGACGCCGCTGCTCCAGTGCGCTGGGTCGGTTTCCTCGCGCTCCTGCCGCTCGTCGGCGTGCTGGTGTTCGTGGCCCTTGTCCGGCGCCGGCTGGGCGCTGTCAATCCGGAACTGACCCGCCAGCTCATTGAGCGGGGCCGAGTGGGTGGCGTGGTCGCTGCCCTGGTCCTGCTGCCATCACTTGCGCTCAAGCTCTATTTCCAGGTGCGCGCGTTCAGCATGCCGGGGGAGCCGCTCACCTGGGCGACCGCTCAACCGATCGTTACGAGCACGAGCTGGGGACACGGCTGGGAATGGCAGGGCGCGGCCGCAGTGGCGACGCTGGCCGGGCTCATCATCGCAGGGCGTCAACGCGCGGGCTGGGCGCTGACGCTGGTCGGAGTGCTCGCCTTGCTGGGGAGTTTTCCGCTCACGGGGCACGCGGTGGAGCATCCGCTGGGTCCACTAATCGGTGTGGGCCTTCACGGGCTGCATCTGGCAGGTGCGGCACTCTGGCTGGGGACGCTCACGCTGATCCTGGCCGCAGCGTTGCCCGAGCTCCGGCGCCGAGCCGATGGTGAGGCGCACCTGGCCCGGCTGGTGGAGGGGTACTCCCCGCTCGCACTGACGGGGGCCGGCACCGCGACCACAGCCGGCGTGCTGATCAGCCTCAACACCGTTGCGTCGTGGCCGGCGCTCATCGAGACCGTCTATGGCCGAACCCTGCTGGTCAAGCTGGCGCTGCTGACGGCGGTGATCGCGCTGGGCTTCTACAATTGGAAGCGGGTGCGGCCGGCGCTGGGGGCGGAGCCGGGCGCACGGCGACTCACCCGTTCGGCATGCGCCGAACTTGTCATCGGTACCCTGGTGCTGGCGGTGACGGCGGCACTGGTGGCCCTTCCTGCACCGGGACTCGACCACTGATGCGACGACTGCTTCTGCTTCTCCCGATATGCCTGCTGGCGACGCTGGCCTGTGCCAGCAGCAGCCAGACGGCGACGGCTCGGCCCGCTGTTGCGCCCGCTGTGGCGCCGGTCGTGGCGTCCGACGCTGCGGCCGACACGCTGCTCATGGATGTCCGCGACGCTGACTCCACGATCCAGGTCGAACTGCGCTACGCCACCACCAACAACTTCACTGGCGCAGTGCTCCCGGGCTACGAGGGTAATACAGCGTATCTCCGGCGAGAGGCGGCGCTGGCGCTGGGGCGGGTGGAGCGGGATCTCACGTCGCAGGGGCTCGGCCTTCGCATCTATGATGCGTACCGCCCGGTGCGCGCGACCCTGGGCATGGTGGACTGGGCTGAGCGGACCGATCAGGTACACTACCTGGACAACGGCTATATCGCGCGCCGCAGCCAGCACAATCTCGGCGTGGCAGTGGACCTGACCCTGGTGGACCTGGCAACCAACCAGCCGCTGGAGATGGGCACACCGTTCGACACCTTCTCCGAGGCGGCCCATACCGCCAACGCCACCGGCGTGGCGCGGACCAACCGGGACCGGCTGGTACGCGCCATGGAACGTGAAGGCTGGACCAACTATGCACAGGAGTGGTGGCACTTTACCTTCAAGGTTTCGAATCCGGTTCCGTTCGATCGCGTGATTCGATGATTCCTTGATTTTGAGGGGCGGACTCGATAACATGCCACCTCTTGGACCGGCCCCCGGTCCCATGTCTTCATTCCGACAGGAACCGTCTGTCATGGCTTTGTGGACTCGTGTGGCCTGCCGTTTTCGTCGGTGGGTGCCCGTCGTCCTGATCTCGCTCGCTACCGCGGCCTGCATCGGGACGTCGTCGCAATACCCGCAGAGCACCCTGCATCCGAAGTCTGATTTCACCCGCCTGATTGACGGCGTCCTGATGAACACCGTCTGGGCGGCGCTCGTGGTGTTTGTCCTGGTCGAGGGTGCGCTGGTCTGGGTGGTCTTCCGCTACCGCGGCAAGCCCGACGATCCGGAGCCGAGGCAGGTCCACGGCAACACCACGCTGGAAATCATCTGGACCGCCATTCCGGCGTTGCTCCTGGCGATCATCTCGGTGCCCACCGTCAAGGCCATCTTCCAGACCTATGAAGTGCCCAAGGACGCGATCACCGTCGAGGTGATCGGGCACCAGTGGTGGTGGGAATTCCGCTATCCCGACTATGGCGTGCGCACGGCCGACGAGATGCACGTGCCGGTCGGCAAGATGGTGCTGCTCAAGATGAAGACCGAGGATGTCCTGCACAGCTTCTGGTCGCCGGAATTTGCCGGCAAGCGGGACCTCTTTCCCAACCGCACCAACACGCTCTGGTTCACGGCCGACACCACGGGGTACTTCTCGGGGCAGTGCGCGGAGTTCTGCGGCACCCAGCACGGCCGGATGGCCTTCGAGATCAAGTCGACGTCGCCCGAGGAGTTCGACAGCTACATCAAGGGCCTGCAGGCCACCGCCCCCAAGGCGGCGGCTGACTCCGCGGCCACTGCCCCGGCCGCAGCGGAGCCCACCCGGGTCAGCACGCTGGCGGCGGCCACGCGACAGCTCGACCCGGCGGAGCAGGCGGCGGTCGACAGCGGGGCCAAGATCTTCCGGATGTGCAGCGCCTGTCACTCGCTGGATGCCACCACGACGGCCAACATGATCGGCCCCAACCTGGCCAACATCGCGAGCCGCCGCTACATCGGCGCGCGCACCCTGCTCAATACCCCGGAGAACCTGGCCAGCTGGATCTACGATCCGCAGGCCATCAAGCATGGCGTCATCATGCCCAAGCTCGGCCTTACGCACGAGCAGGCCACCATGGTGGCGAAGTACCTCCAGACGCACCGGTAACCCAAGGCGATCATGGCAACTTCCGCGATTTCGCACGCTGACCAGATTCCTTCCGTCCACGCGGAGAAGCGTGGGCTGTGGAGCTGGATCACCACGGTTGATCACAAGCGGATCGGCATCCTCTACGGCGCCACGGCGTTCATCTTCTTCCTGATGGGCGGGATCGAGGCGCTGCTGATCCGGTGGCAGCTGGCCCGGCCGGAGAACACGTTCCTCTCCCCGGAGCTGTACAACGAGCTGTTCACCATGCACGGCACCACGATGATCTTCCTGGCCGTGATGCCGTTGAGCGCGGCGTTCTTCAACTTCTTCATCCCGCTGCAGTTGGGCGCGCGCGACGTCGCCTTTCCGCGGCTCAATGCCTTCAGCTACTGGGTGTTCCTGCTGGGCGGGCTGTGGCTCAACGCCAGCTTCCTGTTCAATGCCGCCCCCAACGCCGGCTGGTTCGGCTACGCCAACCTCACCACCAACCAGTTTTCGCCGGGCCTCAACATCGACTTCTGGATGATCGGCCTGCAGATCCTGGGCGTGGCCTCGCTGGCCGCGGCGGTCAACTTCTTCACCACGGTGGTGAACCTCCGGGCCAAGGGCATGAAGTTCATGCGCATGCCCATGTTCACCTGGATGAGCTTCATTACCCAGGTGCTGCTGCTGCTGGCCTTCCCGGTCATCACGGTGGCGCTGATCCTGCTGATGTTCGACCGGTTCTTCGGCACCCACTTCTACATCCCGGCGAGCGGCGGCGACCCGATCCTCTGGCAGCACCTGTTCTGGATCTTCGGGCACCCCGAGGTGTACATCCTCATCCTGCCGGCCTTCGGCATCGTGAGCGAGACCCTGCCGGTCTTCTCGCGGAAGCCGCTGTTCGGCTACGCCGCCATGGTGTTCTCCGGCATCTTCATCGCCTTCCTCGGCTTTGGCGTGTGGGCGCACCACATGTTCGCCACCGGCATGGGCCCGATCGCCGACACGGCGTTCAGCCTCACCACCATGCTGATCGCCATCCCCACGGGCGTGAAGATCTTCAACTGGCTCGGCACCCTGGCCGGCGGCTCGCTGCAGATGAAGACGCCGCTCTATTTCTCGATCGGCTTCATCGCGATGTTCATCATTGGCGGGCTCTCGGGCGTGATGCACGCCTCGCCGCCGGCCGACCTGCAGCAGACCGACAGCTACTTCATCGTGGCGCACTTCCACTACGTGCTGTTCGGCGGGTCCATCTTCGCGCTGACGGCGGGGGCGTATTACTGGTGGCCCAAGATGTTCGGCCGGATGCTGAGCGAGACCCTGGGCAAGGCGCATTTCTGGCTCATGCTCATCGCCTTCAACCTGACCTTCTTCCCCATGCACTTCGTGGGGCTGCACGGCATGCCGCGCCGGGTCTACACCTATCCCGCCGGGCTGGGCTTCGAGACGATGAACATGCTGGA
>DASSHL010000056.1:0-6092 GCA_035692845.1 Gemmatimonadales bacterium | reverse complement strand
CTCATTGCGGTCGAGAACACGCTCTTCGGACCTTCGGTCACCACCGCCGGGCTGCTGCCGGGCCGCGCCATCCAGGCGGCGATTGCTGGCCGGCATGATCTCGACCTGATCCTCGTGCCGGGCGAGGCCGTGAACGACGACGGGCTCTTCATGGATGATTTCGCGTTCCGCGAGCTGGTCGCGGGACAGAAGGCGGAAGTGCGGCTGTCGAAGCGCTTCTCTGACGCCCTGCCACTGGCCTGCGCCGCATGAGCAAACCGACGGTGGCCATCGTGGGCCGGCCCAACGTGGGCAAGTCCACCCTCTTCAACCGGATCATCGGCGGGCGCCGGGCCATCGTGTCCGAACAGCCGGGCACCACGCGCGACCGCCACTTCGGCGATGCCGAGTGGTCCGGCCGCCGCTTCTGGCTGGTGGATACGGGCGGCCTGGTGCCCGATTCGGCGGAAGCGATGGATCGCGCCATCGCCCGGCAGGTGGCATTCGCGCTCGACGAAGCCGACGTCATCGTCTTCGTGACGAATGGGCGCGATGGAGTCCATCCGATGGATGAAGCCGTGGCCGATCGACTCCGCAAGTCAGGCCGCCCGGTGGTGCTCGCGGTGAACAAGCTCGACACGCTGGAACGCGCCACGGAGCAGTACGACTTCTACCGGCTTGGCTTCGGTGAGCCGTATGGCATTTCGGCGGCCTCGGGGAAGGGCACCGGCGACCTGCTCGAGGCGCTGGTGGGACTGCTGCCGCCGCGAACTGATGCGGAAGCAGAGGACACCATTGGCGTCGCCGTCGTCGGGCGACCAAATGTGGGCAAATCGTCTCTCGTGAACCGGCTCCTCGGTGAGGAGCGCCACGTCGTGTCGCCGGTCGCGGGCACTACTCGTGACGCGGTCGATTCGCTCCTCCACTATCATGGCCGGGCCCTCACTTTCATCGACACCGCAGGACTCCGGAAGCGCTCCAAGGTGGCCGATGACCTCGAATTCTATTCCACGCTCCGTACCGAGCGCGCGGTCGAGCGCGCCGACGTGTGCGTGCTTGTCGTGGATGCCTCACTGGGGTTGCATACCCAGGACCTCAGGATCGCGACGGCCGCATGGGAACGGGGTACCGCGCTCATCGTTGCGGTGAACAAGTGGGATCTCATCGAGGAAAAGGACGCGCAGACGGCGCAGCGGGGCGAGACCACCATCACGGACCGCGCGCCGTTCCTCAACTTTGTGCCATTCCTGTATGTCTCCGCCGAGACCGGACAGCGGGTGCACCAGCTGCTCGACCTGATCTGCTCCGTGGCGGACGAACGGGAAAAGCGGGTGCAGACCGCCGAGGTGAACAAGGTGCTGGAGCAGCTGGTGCAGCGGAACAGCCCTCCGCAGCGCCCGGGTGAGGAAGTGAAGCTGCTGTATGCGTCGCAGGTGGGCACCAGCCCGCCGACGATCGCCATCGTCACCAACCGGCCGGACGACGTGCCCGAGGCGTACCAGCGCTACCTGGTCAACGGCTTCCGCGATGCCTGGGATTTCCGGGGCTCACCGCTGCGGCTCAAGTTCACGGCGCGGGGCTCGAAGCGCCGGTGATCTGGCTCGTGCTCGCGGTGCTGGCGTCGTACCTGCTTGGCGCCATCCCCACCAGCTTCCTGGCCGGGAAATTCTTCCGCGGCATTGACCTGCGGCAGCACGGCAGCGGCAACCTGGGCGCCACCAACCTGTATCGCACGCTGGGCGCCAGATACGCGGTACCAGTGGGCGTTTTCGACATGGCCAAGGGTGCCGTCCCGGTGATGCTCATCGCGCCGCTGGCATCCGGTTCCAGGTACTTCGCGATCCTCTGCGGCATCATGGCGGTCGTGGGGCATGTGTTCTCGGTGTTCGTGCATTTCCGCGGCGGGAAGGGTGTCGCCACGGCATCGGGCGTGATGCTCGGACTCACGCCCTGGGCCGTGCTGGTCTCGCTTGCAGTCTGGCTGATCGTGGTCCGCGCTTCGGGCTATGTCTCGCTTGGCAGCATGGTGGGCGCCATCGTGCTACCGGTCGCAGCGTGGCTGCTGCACCCCTTGCAGCGCGACATCATCTGGATCCAGATCCTGGTGGCCCTGGCCATCATCTGGCTCCATCGCGCCAACATCAGGCGGCTGCTGGCGGGCACCGAGAATCGTTTCGGCCGTCGCGCCAAACCATCCTCCGCATGACACGTATCGGGGTGCTCGGTGCGGGCAGCTGGGGCACGGCGCTCGCGGACCTGCTCGCGCGCAAGGGCCATGTGGTGCGCATCTGGGCCCGTGAGGCGGAGGTGGTCGCCAGCATCAATCGAGAGCACGAAAACCAGCTCTTCCTGACAGGCCATGGGCTGGCGCCCTCGCTGGTGGCGGACGCTGATGCTGGGCAGGTGGTCGCAGCCGCGGACGTAGTAGTGTCGGCATCACCGAGTCACGCAGTGCGGCAGGTGATTGGCGACGTGGCCAGCGCCATTCGGCCTGACGCGCTGATCGTGAGCGCCACCAAGGGCATCGAGGACGCGTCGCTCGCCCGGATGTCCGAAGTCATCGGCACCGTCATTCCCGGAGCGCGGGTGACCGTGCTGTCGGGCCCGAGCTTCGCGAGTGAGGTGGCCGCGTCCCAGCCGACCGCGGTGGTGGCGGCCTCGCTCGATCCAGACGCCGCGGCGGAAGCGCAGGAGCTGTTCTCAACGCCGGTGTTCCGGGTCTACACCAACCGCGACGTGATCGGGGTGGAGCTGGGCGGCTCGCTCAAGAATGTGATCGCAATCGCCGCCGGGACACTGGAGGGGCTGGGACTCGGGCATAACCCGCGCGCCGCGCTGCTCACGCGAGGGCTCGCGGAAATCACCCGGCTCGGTGCGGCCCTGGGCGCTGAGCCCGCCACCTTCGCCGGGCTTGCCGGCATGGGGGACCTCATTCTCACCGCCACCGGTGCGCTCAGCCGGAACCGTGCGCTGGGCATGGCGCTGGCACGTGGTGAATCGTTCGAGACGTGGCAGGCGCGCAATCGCACCGTGGCGGAGGGCGCCAACACATCCCGCGCCGCGGCTCGCCTGGCGCAAGGTGCGGGAGTCGAGATGCCGATTGCAGAAGAAGTGCTGGCGGTGCTGTTCGAGGGCAAGTCGGCGCGGGACAGTGTCCGGGACCTGATGGAACGCGAACTGAAAGCGGAGCAATGGTGATGACAGCCAAGCCACAGGCGTCTTCCCCCAGGCAGGAATTCTTCTCGATCGGTGAGGTCTGTGAGCTCACCGGCCTCAAGCCGCACGTCCTGCGCTACTGGGAGAGCCAGTTCCGGTTCCTCAGTCCCGCCAAGAATCGCTCCGGCAACAGAGTCTACAAGGCGCGCGAGGTGGAGTTCATCCAGCTGGTGAAGCACCTGCTGTACACCGAGAAGTACACCATCGAAGGCGCGCGCCAGCGCATCGACCAGGCCCGCCGCAGCGGAGAGGTGAAGGGTGCCGCGCGTTCGGCGCACGCGGCGGAAGTGCTGCAGGATGTGCGCGCCGGGCTCAAGGACGTGCTCGACATCCTGGATGGCAGGACCCAGGGACAGGGATGAACATCCTGTGCAGCAATGACGACGGCATCCTGGCGCCTGGCCTCACCCTGCTGGCGGATGCCTGCCGGGCGGTGGCTGAAGTAACCGTGGTGGCGCCGGACCGGGAACAGAGCGGCACCTCGCATTCCCTCACGCTCCATCGGCCCCTCCGCCCGACCCGGAGGCCCGACGGCGCCTACCAGGTGGACGGCACGCCCACCGACTGCGTGATGCTCGCCATGGAAGCACTGATGCCGGTGCGACCCGACTTCGTCTTTTCCGGGGTGAACCACGGCCCCAACATGGGCGAGGACGTCCTCTACTCGGGCACAGTGAGCGCAGCGATGGAAGGCGTCATGCTGGGCGTGCCCGGTGTGGCCATTTCCTTCACGGGCCACCACCCCGAGACCATGGCCAGCTATCGTGACGTGCTCGCTCGGCTGGTGCAGCGCATTACCAGCGCGCCGGAATTTCCGCGCAACATGCTGCTCAACATCAACCTGCCCGACCGTCCCGCGACCGAGGTGGCAGGCACGCGCGTGACCCGGCTCGGCAGCCGTTACTTCAGCGACTCGCTGACCCGCATGCAGGATCCCTGGGGCCGGGACATCATGTGGATCGGCGGCGGCACCATCACGTGGACCGGCGGGGAAGAGAGCGACCACGTCGCGGTGGCGGAAGGCTACATCTCGGTCACACCGCTCCAGATGGATCTCACCAACTTCGGGCTGATCGAGACAGTGCGGGGCTGGGACCTCTCGTGACCGGGCCAGCCGATGGGTACGGTGGGTATCGGGAACGCCTGGTCGAGACCCTTCGGGGCAAGGGCATTCGTGATCTTGCGGTGCTTCACGCGGTCGCCGAGGTGCCGAGGCATCTCTTCGTGCCGGAGTACCTCTGGCACCGGGCCTACGATGATGCAGCGCTCCCAATCGGCAACGGCCAGACCATCAGCCAGCCGTGGGTGCAGGCGCGCTCGCTGGAGGCGCTGGCGCTGACCGCCAAGGACACGGTCCTCGAGGTGGGGACGGGTTCCGGATACCAGACGGCGCTGCTCTCCCGGCTGGCCGGCACCGTGGTCAGCATCGAGCGGGTGCGGGAATTGAGCGAGCAGGCACAGGAGTCACTGCAGCGCGCCGGCATGGAGCGCCATGTGCACCTGGTGGTGGGCGATGGCACCCTCGGGTGGCCACCGCTTGCGCCCTATGCCGGCATCGTCGTGGCGGCCGCGTCGCCCGAGGCACCGGCGCCGCTGTTGCGGCAGCTGGATGACGGCGGACGGCTGGTCGTGCCGATCGGGCCGCGCGAGACCCAGGTGCTGACACTCCTCACGCGACGGGGCGAGGCATATGACGCGAGCGCGCTCTCCGAGGCCCGCTTCGTCCCACTGATCGGCCAGCACGGCTGGAACTGATCGCCACCATCTTCCGACGGCATCATGGATTTCCTGCGGCAGCTCATCGATATCTTCCTGCACCTCGACCATCACCTGGCGCAGCTGATCGAGCAGTTCGGGGCGGGGTCCTACCTGATCCTGTTCCTCATCATCTTCGCCGAAACCGGCCTGGTGGTGACACCCTTCCTCCCGGGCGATTCGCTGCTCTTTGCGGCCGGCACCTTTGCCGCACTGGGCTCGTTCGACCTCGTGCTGCTGCTGGTGCTGCTCATCGCGGCCGCGGTCATCGGCGACTCGGTGAACTACTGGATCGGCATGCGCGTCGGTGAACGTGCCTTCAGCGGACGGGTGCGCTTCCTCAAGCAGGAGCACCTCGAGCGCACCCGCGCCTTCTATGTGCGGCACGGCGGCAAGACGATCGTCCTCGCGCGCTTCATTCCCATCATCCGGACGTTCGCTCCCTTTGTGGCCGGGGTGGGGCGCATGCACTATCCGCGCTTCCTGGCGTACAACGTGGCCGGGGCAGTGCTCTGGGTGTCACTCTTCGTGCTGGGTGGATACTTCTTCGGCAACATCCCCGCGGTGCGGTCGAACTTCACTCTCGTCATCCTTGCCATCATCGCGCTATCGGTCGTACCGGTTATCGTGGAGTTCCTGCGGGGCAGGCGCCGTGAGCCAGCGTGACAACGCGGCGCTTCGTCGTGATCGGCCGGGTGCAGGGAGTCGGCTTTCGCTGGTTTGTCCTGCAGCAGGCGCGTCGGCTGGGCCTCGGCGGATTTGCGCGGAATTGCCCGGATGGCACGGTGGAAGTCGTGGCCAGCGGTGCGGATGCGGCCGTGGCCCGGCTGGAGGAAGCACTGAGAAGGGGACCTGACCTCGCGAATGTCAGCGATGTTTCGTCGGAGGATCTGGCCGGGCAGGAGCCATTTACGGACTTTGATATTCGCAGGCGTTAGCCGCCTGGCGTCCAGGCGTCAGGCGTCGTCTCCACGTTGACTTTGCGCGCTCCGGACGGGTAGTTTTCCGAGCTTTGCCCCCGTAGCTCAGATGGATAGAGCAGCGGTTTCCTAAACCGTTGGCCGGGCGTTCGAGTCGCCCCGGGGGCATGGTAAGGGCCCGGGGCGACGATCATGATTTTTTCGCGACCATCATTTTTCAGT
>DASSHL010000055.1:0-2779 GCA_035692845.1 Gemmatimonadales bacterium | reverse complement strand
CGGGCAGGACGGGCGGCTTGGACGCGGGAGACGAGACGCGGGACGCGGTGGTCATGAGGACAAGGGACGAGTGGTTGGCGGCATTTGCACAGGTGCTGGGACGGAAGGAGGGGGAGAGGGATTAGGGGTTAGGGGTTAGGGGCTAGGGGCTAGGGGCGTGAGGAATGGGGCGTGAGGCGTGGGCGAAGCTCCCTTGACGTGTCATTGCGAGCCGCCGCAGGCGGTGAAGCAATCGGGTGGCCTGCGAGTCACTGCGGTCGGCGACCCGATTGCTTCGTCGGGCCCGTTGGGCCCTCCTCGCAATGACAGCGCGTGCCGAGCCGTCCAGCCGCCTACCCGCCTGCCCGACTCAGAATCACCTCCGCCGCCCCTTCAATCCCCAGCAACCCGGTATTGATCGTCAGGTGATAATTCACGGGATCGCTCCAGCTGCGCTGGTAGTACTCCTTGTGATAGCGCGCGCGCTGGCCGTCCACCTCCTCCAGCTGCTTCAGCGCTTCCGCCTCCGTGAGACTGAACCGTTCGCGCACGCGTTCGGCGCGCCAGGCGCGAGCGGCCACCAGCTTCACGTGCAGTGCATCTGCCTGCAGGCCGATGACGGCAGGCGCCGCCCGGCCCACGAACACCACCCTGCCCTGCCTCGCGAGATCCGCGACAACGCTCTCCGTGATGCGGACGAGGCCGGCCTCCTCCATGTCCTTGACCGTGCCGCCCTGCGGCGGAACCAGCTCCGGGTTCTGTGCGGCGAGGGTGCGAGTCAGCCGCTCGACGAAACTGGGGGCCCGCTCCTCGCGCCGCGCCACCTCCTCCGCGCTCATGCCGGCGCGCGCCGCCACCTGCTCCACCAGCTCGTTGTCCACCAGCTGCCAGTCGAGCGCCTTGGCCACGATGGCCGCCACCTCGCTGCCGCCAGACCCGAACTGCCTCGAGATAGTGATGATCATGGCATCATTCTACGGCTGGAAGTGGGAGGTCGTAAGCCAAGCGCTCGCGGCGGCGGCGGCGAAGCCAGCCGAGCCAGACGACGAGGACGGTTCCGGTAATGACGCAGCCGTTCAGGAAGAAGCTGGTGCGCACGCCGAAGCGCTCCGACACCCAGCCCGCCTGCAGCGAGCCAAAGGGCACCATGCCGAGCGCCACGAACGAATAGAATCCCATCACCCGGCCACGCAGGTGGTCGGGCGCGAGCCGCTGCAGCAGTGTGTTGGTACTGATGCCGGTGGCCGACATGCAGCAGCCGGCCAGCATGCCGATCGCCATGGCCGGCACCAGGTGCGGCATGGGCGCGAGCAGCATGAGCGAAAGCCCGAATGCCGCGGCAGAGCTCAGCGCGAGCCGCCCCTGGCGGAAGCGGCTGCCAAAGGAGGCGATCACCAGCGCGGCCGCCGCGGCACCGATGCCGACACCGCTCAGCAGCGCGCCGTACCCCGACGCGCCGACCTTGAGGGCGTCCTTGGCAAAGACCGGGAGCATCAGCAGGAACGAGGAGCCGAAGATCGTGATCGTCGCGGTCAGGATCACCAGCGTCCTGGGCCAGCGCTCCTTCCGGATGTAGTCGAACCCCTCGCGCAGCGCCGACGCCATGGCCGGCCGATCGGACGTGTGCTCGGGCTCCCGGGTCCGCATCAGTGCCAGACCCGCCAGCACCGCGAGGAAGCTGGCCCCGTTGACGAAGAAACAGGCGGCAAGCCCCACGGCCGCGATCAGCACGCCGGCGATCGACGGGCCGATGACGCGGGCCACGTTGAAGGCCGACGAATTGAGCGCGATGGCGTTCATGAGGTCGTCCTTGCCGACCACGTCGAACACGAACGCCTGGCGGGTGGGGACCTCGAAGGCGGAGAGAAAGCCGAAGAACACGGCAAGCACCATGACCCAGTGCACCGTGACCGTGTTGGTGGCGGTGAGGATGCCGAGCGCCAGCGCCTCGGTGGCCATGAGGGCCTGGAGCAGCATGATGGTGCGGCGCTTGTTCACCCGGTCGGCCACCACGCCACCGATGAGGGTGAAGAGCAGCACCGGCAATGAGCCGAGGGTGAAGACCAGCCCCAGCGCAAAGGGCGAATCGCTCAGGGTGACGACCAGCCACCCGGTGCCAACCTGCTCGATCCAGGTGCCGCACTGCGAGAGAAACTGTCCTGAGAGAAAGAGCCGGAAGTCGCGGTGGCGGAGCGAGGCGAAGGCGGGAATGCGATAGACGGGATGACGGGAAGACGGGAAGACGGGAAGCTCTTCCGAACTTGCCACCGTCTCGTCCTCCCGACTTCCCGGCTCACTTCCCGTCATCCCGTCATCCCGTCCTCCCGACTCGTCTCACCTTCCCCTTCATGAAATCCATCAGCACATGCTGGCCCAGCGACATCGTCGACGTGAAATAGGCCTTGCCTCGGCAGATAGCAGTCATGCGGGTGACGAACTCCACCAGCGCCCGGTCCCGCGCGAGCATGAAGGTGTTGATCATGATCCCGGCTCGCCGGCATTCGCCGATTTCGCGAAAGGTGGCGCGGAGGATCTCGGGATCGAGGCCCATCGAGTTCACGTACACCCGCCCGCCCGGCAGGGTCATCGCGCTGGGCTTGCCATCGGTGATCATCACGATCTGCCGCATGTCCTTCTTCTGGTTGAGCAGGATGCGGCGCGCCAGCTTGAGCCCCTCGGCGGTGTTGGTGTGATAGGGTCCCACCTGCACCCGCGAGAGCGCGGAGACCGGCACCTCTTCCGCCGAGTCGTGGAAGACCACGACGCGGAGGGCGTCACCGGGAAACTGGGTGCGGATCAG
>DASSHL010000054.1:0-2049 GCA_035692845.1 Gemmatimonadales bacterium | reverse complement strand
ACCCGCCTGACCCACGTCCCGAACCGCCATTCCCCCTTCTCTTCGCACACATCACACCCGCTGCACTCTTCCAGCCGCTCACCGAAGTATCCGACCAGCGCTCGTCGCCGGCACTGCTCCCCGCTGGCATACCGAGTGATGGCCTTGAGCCGGGCCAGCGCGGCAGCCCGCCGGCGCTCGATGCGCCGCCAGCCCTCGGCGTGCTCGGAACCACCCAGCTCCTTGAGCAACCGGTCCGCCGACGCACGGACGCCGGCGGTCACGCGTTCGGGCGCGAGCTCGCCCTTCCACAATGCGCGCAGCGTCTTCTTCGGCGGGAAGGTCACGTCGAGCTGGCGCTCATGGATTTCGGCGTCGCCGGGCGAAAAGAGGACATAGCACCGCGCCGGCGCGCCATCGCGCCCCGCCCTGCCGGCCTCCTGGTAATACGACTCGGGCGTTGGAGGTATGGTCCAGTGCACTACCCGTCGCACCCCGGGCTTGTCGATCCCCATGCCGAAGGCTGACGTTGCCACGACCACCCGGATTTCGTCCTTGATGAACCGATCCAGGCAGGCATCGCGACGCTCACGCGAAAGCCCGGCGTGATACGCCTCGGCGACATGGCCTGCAAAGCGCAGCGCGCGCGCGAGCTTTTCGGTGGCCCGGCGTGTGGACGCATAGACAATGGCGGTTTCGTCGCGCCGTAGCAGCGAGCGCAGCACGGCGATCCGATCCGGCTCACGCCGGATCCGGCAGGCGCCGAACCAGAGATTGGAGCGGTCGAACGAAGCGAGATGGACGTCGAAGCGTTCCCTGCCGGCGACGAGCGACTCCATGATGTCGCCACGCACGGTGGGCGTGGCGCTGCCGGTGAGCGCGATGATGGGCGGACGGCCGAGCAGCTCAACCGCGTGCCCGATGTTCCTGAACGCGGGCCGGAAATCATGGCCCCATTCGCTGATGCAATGCGCCTCGTCCACCGCGAGGCGGCGCGCCGCGACGCCGGCCGAAAAGGCTCGGCATGCCAGCGCTGGGAGCCGCTCCGGCGACACGTAGATCAGCGAGAGCCGCCCTGCCCGTGCATCCCGAAGCACCTCATCCATCCGGCCCCTGGCGATCTCGCCCGACAGGTGCTCCGCCGCAATTCCTCGGCTCCGCGCCGCGCCGACCTGGTCCTGCATCAACGACACCAGCGGCGACACGACGACGGTCAATCCACCCAGTGCCACCGCGGGCACCTGAAAGCAGACCGACTTGCCAGCGCCGGTGGGAAGCACGGCCAGCGCGTGCCGGCCGGCCATGACGCTCTCGACCACCGGCCGTTGAGACGGGCGGAAGTCGGGGAAGCCGAAATGCTCCTTGAGCACACGCTGCGCAGTGGCGACAGAATCCATGCGACATGATGGCGCATGGGCGAGGTCAAAGTGGTATCGGGATAATGCAAGACGGGGCGATTGACCGCTGTGAGCTGTGAGCTGTGAGCTGTGCGATGGTACCGCTTTCAGCTTTTGGCTCATAGCTCATAGCTCACAGCTCATAGCTCACAGCTCACAGCTCTTTTATTCCCCTTCCCCAAACCTCACACCCGCCATGAACTGCAGGCCATTGATATCAGGGGAGAAGAAGTGATGGAAGCGTCCGTCCGCCCAGAGGCCGATGGGACTATTGCGGAGATGGAAATTGATGCCCGCGCCGGCGTTGAGACCGAGCTGGGTGCTCTCATCGAAATCCTGGCTGGCGCGAAGACTCAAGCCGCCCAGCAGGAATGGATGAACGCTGGGATGATTGACGAAGTTGTAGGTGGCGTCGCCATTGAGCAGGACGCCGTCATCACCGGTTCGGAAGATCCATGACCCGTCGAGCCGGGCACCTACGGGGCCACCCGGGTAATAGTCCAGCGCGGCACCAAACCCAAAATCGCTGCCGCCGATGCCGAATCGCGCGCCCTGTGCGAACGCGGGCGAACTGGCAAACGTGGCGAGGATCACGAATACAGCGAGACGCTTGCGCATCAGAGGCTCCTTGGAGAGGGAGAGAAAGCGCAACGCCCGCAATCTGGGGGGCCAA
>DASSHL010000053.1:0-2470 GCA_035692845.1 Gemmatimonadales bacterium | reverse complement strand
AGAGCAATTCGGCGAGCTTCAATGTCGAGTCGGCGGCGCGCGGTTCGCCCAGGCGCGCGAGCAGCGCGCCTTCATTGTACTGCTCCACCAGGGCAGTCAGGGTGTGCGACCGGCCGGTGCGGGCGAGCAGCCCAAGCACCTCGCGCGTGACGTCGAGCGACTGGCGGATCTGGTCGTCGTCATGCAGCGCGCGGGCCAGCTCGTTGATCGCGCTGAGATGCGAGAACGAGAGCGTATCGCCCGCGAGCGCGCCGAGGGCCACGGCGCGGCGCGCTCGGCTGAGGGCGACGTCGGTGTGGCCGAGCAGTCGCTCCAGCGCCGACTCGCCGCGCAGGCACTGCACTTCCGCGTCGCGGGCGGCCGCGCCGGCGCGGGCGAGGTAGCGTCGTCCCCGCAGGAGGTTGGTGCGCGCGAGCGTGGCCCGGCCGTCATCGGCCGCACTCTTCCCCAGACGGCAGCTGGAATAGGCCGCCAGCGCGTAGTCGCCAGCGCCCACCGCCAGCTCCTCCGCGCGCGTCAGCAGCGGCAGTTCATGCTGGCGGTCGTGCAGCGTGAAATACTGGTCGGACAGCTCGTTCAGCATCCGCGCCTGGAAGCGCGGGTCCCGCGCGAAATCCTGCTCCAGCAGCAGGCGCGCCTGTTCCAGCAGCTCCTGCATGGTGTAGGAGCGGCCGGTGGGCGCGATGGTCTGCAGCAGCGATTCCATGAAGCCGCTCGATGCCGTCGCCTGGCGCTGCTGGAAGAGCGCGTTATCACGCTCGATGCGCGCCACGTCGCGCTGGTGCCGAGCCTCCAGCATCTGTCGCGTGGTGACCAGTGTCGCCGCGATCAAGGTGAGAAGCACCAGGCCAGCCGCCAGCACCGATCCCTTGTTGCGGCGGGCAAACTTCCCCGCACGATACGCGAGCGAGTGGGGCCGGGCGCTGACCGGTTCCTCGCGGAGATAACGCCGGAGGTCGTCACCCAGCGCTGCCACCGACTGGTAGCGTTCCGCCGGCTTCTTCCGCATCGCCTTGGCGAGGATGTTGTCGAGGTCGCCCAGGCCCAGCCGCCGCGGCTCGTCATCCAGCACGGCGCGGATCGCCTCGGCGGGGGTGCGAGCGGTCTCACCGGTGGGATGGCGCCCCGATAGCAGGAGATAGAGCAGGACGCCCAGCGCATAGACGTCGGTGGCGGTGGTGAGCGGCTCGTCGCGCACCTGCTCCGGCGCGGCGTAGCGCGGCGTCAGGTGGCGGCCCTCGAGCGTGACGAGGGAGTGCTCGCCGGTGTGCCCGTCGCCCAGGAGCTTGGCGATGCCGAAGTCCAGCAGCTTCACGCTGCCATCGCGGGTGACCAGGATGTTCGATGGCTTGAGGTCGCGATGGACCACGAGATGCGCGTGCGCATGTCCCACGGCGGCGAGCACCTGCAGGAAAAGATCGATGCGCGCGGTGCGCGAGAGATCATGCTCGCGGGCGTAGTCGTCAATCGGAACGCCATCCACGCGTTCCAGCACCAGGTAGGGCTGGCCCGCCGAGGCCACGCCGGCATCGAGCAGGCGGGCGATGTTGGGATGGGTGAGCCGGGCGAGGACAGAGCCCTCGCGCCGGAATCGCTCCTGCCCGCTAGGGGAAATCAGCGCGAGGTTGAGGATCTTGACCGCGGCTTCGCCTTCGTAGTTGCCGTCGGCGCGACGCGCGAGCCAGACGGTCCCCATGCCACCCTGGCCCAGCGAGCGCTCCAGGCGCCAGGGTCCGAGCTGCATGCCGGCAAGCGACGCGTGGAGCGGCGCGGAGAGGAAGCCGAGGCGGTCTGCGTCGGTGTCAGCGTCGAGCAGGGCGCGGAGGCGCTGGGCGTGCTGGGGTGATTCGCGCGCGAGCGCCTCGAGCCAGCCGGCGCGCTCCTCCGGCGGCAGGTCGAGCAGGGTGTCCAGCAGGGGCTCGAGGGTGGCCCACTGGTCGCGGTTCATGGGATATCAGGATGGGCAGGATGGGCGGGATGGGCAAGATGGACACGGGACGCGGGTCACGGGTCGCGGGTCGCGTCGAGTGTCATTGCGAGGAGGCGAAGCCGACGAAGCAATCGGGTGGCCTTCGGACTGATGCCTGAGCGATCCGCATTCCGCGTCCATCCCGCCCATCACTTCCCGTCTTCCCGCCCTCCCGCCTTCCCGCCTCCCGTGACGCCTTTTTCCCGGGAATTTCGCTTTCACTAACTACGGGACTATCACGTTGGACCCCCACGGAAGGACCGGACCATGTACGCGATGCGCAGGCATGCAAACCTTGGCATAGCGGCACTTGCCCTGGTACTCGCAGCGTGCGGCGACAGCCAAGGCCCGCCAATCGATGCCGCCACGGACTCGCTGATCCAGGCCGTGCGGCAGCTGGCCCAGGAGAAGCAGGTCACCCCGCTCGATCCCGCCCCCCGGGTGCGGCCGGCGCTGGTCAAGCTGGGCCAGGCGCTGGCATTCGACAAGATCATGAGCGGC